>CAXUGH010000147.1:8317-12126 GCA_964250365.1 uncultured Ktedonobacteraceae bacterium | reverse complement strand
TTCTATTTGACAATCTCCTCTATCCCCATATATACTACACACGCAACATATTCAATGTATTCTTCCAGGGTGGCCTTAGCACGGTGCTGGGGCATAATAGGGAAGCCGGTGCGAATCCGGCGCAGTCGCGCTACTGTAACTGGTGAGCCGCTTATTTTTTGAGAGCCACTGTCCTACATAGGATGGGAAGGCAGAATAGGCCGCGTTTGGAGCCAGGAGCCAGGAGACCTGCCCTGTAAGTTTTGCTCACGATCCTTCGCGGCATGAGGAACGTGTACCGAGACAGGGCGCAACTCCGCACATACAAGTGCAACGTCTTCACGGGAACTCTTTCTTCGACGCAAGGTGGGCATGAAAGCATTTAGGAGGCAATGCTGAATGAACACTCGTGTCTTTTCTTCTCATCGTATCTTCTCAGAGAGAAACAATCTCTCAATTCCGCAACAATACCGCAGAGGGCGTGATAAATCAGGCTCCTACGTTTTGGTGTTATGTTCTCTTTTGTTATTGCTCCTCTCAGGATGTGGGCAACAAGGAACAACAACAGGCGGCACCTCGGCAACTCCCACCCCGACGCCCGCCCTTGATGTCTATGGAACGCCAATTGTCTTTCCGACAAAGGCACCACAACGCATTGTTTCGCTCGTACCGAGTACCAGTGAGATTCTCGGCGCACTGCATCTCGATTCGCACGTGGTCGGCGTTGATTACTATACCAATTATCCCGCTAGTTTAGCGGCTCTACCCAGAGTTTCGAGTGTTGATGGTAAGTTCAACATTGAGCAGATGGTGAAGTTGAAGCCCGATCTCGTGTTGAGCTACGGCGGCGAGACGAAACAATATGATGTGCAGCTCAAGCAGCTTGGCATGAACGTTGTTGACCTGCAACTGACCAACCTGACACAGACACTACAGGCAATAACGCTGGTAGGTCGCCTCACCTTTGCACAGAACGCTGCTAACGCGCTCGTTTCGCAGATGCAACAGCAGATTGATCAGACGAAGGCAGCGGTGAAGGGCACGACGGCAACGCCAATTATGCTTGAAGTGGATGATAGTACACCGGGGAAACCGTTTGTCTTCGGTGGCGGTTCCTTTGGCGATGAACTGGCGCAGGACGCAGGGGCTGCTAACATTTTCCATAATAGCACGAGCAATGGTGGTTATCCACAAGTAACGGATGAGGCAGTTATCGCAGCCAATCCGCAGTACATCATCCTCACCGAAGACCCCGCCTATGGTGGCAATGCCAGTGCGGTCTACAAACGTCCGAATTGGAGCAATATTGCCGCCGTCAAGAACCGCAAGGTTTTCCACATCAACGTGGATATCATGCAACGACCGGGACCACGTATCGTCGAAGGGCTGCGTTGCGTGGCGCAAATCGTTCATGCTGACAAGTTCAGCGGTCCGTTGCCCGACTACTGTTCGGCAACCGTATAGTTCTTAGAAAAAAGATAATGGTTCTCACTGTGTGCCAGCGGCACACAGTGAGAACCATTATCTTTTTTCCTTTTGAAACCTCTCGACGCACACGGACGACTCTGGTATAATACAAACAACAGAAAGTTAGAACACTAGTTTCATTTGGAGTGAGCTATGAATGACCGCCTCGTCTCGCCCCGCTTGAGCGAAGAGGAAGAAATTATCGAAGGTAGCCTGCGCCCTCATCGTCTGGCGGAATACATCGGGCAGGAGAAAATTAAAGAGAACCTGAGCATCTTGCTAGAGGCGGCAAAACGACGCCACGAATCGGTCGATCACGTGCTGCTCTATGGACCGCCCGGACTCGGTAAGACGACGCTGTGTAATATTATCGCGGTAGAGATGGGTGTTAGCATGAAGACAACATCTGGTCCCGCGATTGAACATGCGGGCGATCTTGCCTCTATTTTGACCGCCCTACAGCCCGGCGAAGTGCTGTTCATCGACGAAATACACCGCCTTGCGCGTGCTGTTGAGGAACGCCTCTACTCGGCGATGGAGGACTTTGCACTCGACGTGATGATTGGCAAGGGACCAAGTGCGAAGGCTCTACGCTTACCTCTACCCAATTTTACCGTTGTTGGTGCAACTACACGCGTCGGTGCCCTTACTGCACCCCTACGTGACCGCTTCGGCGCGATCTATCGCATGGAATACTACGACAAGAAGGCACTTGAGCAAATAGTGACGCGTTCAGCGCGTATCTTAAAGGTGCCTGCCGAAACAGATGGCATTGAGGAGATCGCAGGTCGCGCACGAGGTACTCCCCGTATCGTCAACCGTTTGCTCAAGCGCGTGCGTGACTATGCACAGGTGAAGGAGAACGGCATTATCACCAAGCAAGTGGCACAGGACGCCCTCGATAAGATGGAGGTTGATGCCATCGGGCTTGACCAGACCGACCGCAACATGCTGCTCACCATCATCCAAAAGTTCAACGGTGGTCCCGTCGGACTTGATACTCTCGCTGCCAGCACCAGCGAGGACTCGAATACGATTGAGGATGTGTACGAGCCGTATCTGCTGCAACTTGGCTTCATCTCGCGTACACCGCGTGGGCGCGTTGCCATGCGTGCCGCCTATGAGCATCTAGGACTCACACCGCCAAACGTAGAGAGTGGAGCGACGTTGTGGACAACACCTTCTTAATGAGCGACTTCGACTATGAGTTGCCGCCCGAACTTATAGCGCAAACGCCGCTTGAGCCGCGTGACTCCTCACGCCTTCTTGTAGTCGAACGAGCCACAAAGCAGATAAGTCATCGCCACTTCCGCGATATCGGCGACTATTTGCGCCCTGGCGACCTGCTCATTGCCAACCATAGCCGCGTCATCCCTGCACGTCTGCTCGGTCACAGAGCCGAGACAGGGGGAGCGGTAGAGGTACTGTTGCTCTCCGAGCGCCCCGACCTCGGCGCGGACTACTGGGAGTCCCTGGTGCGTCCTGGTCGGCGTTTGCGTGTCGGCGACTACATTATCTTCGATGGTGGCACTGGCAAAAGTGCATGGTTACAGGCGGAAATCATGGACCGTACCGAAGCAGGAGGACGCATTGTCCGTCTCTCTGTTGTCGGGCAGGAACACATGGCGGAGAAAGACCCCTACGGTGTTCACAAAATGCTCAATGTACGTCAGATGATCGACGAACTTGGACATATGCCGCTACCACCATACATTCATGAAAAACTGAATGATCCCGAACGCTATCAAACCGTCTATTCACGTATCACAGGCTCTGCTGCTGCCCCAACTGCTGGCCTCCATTTCACAAAGCCACTACTCGAACGGCTGCAACAGCAAGGCGTGCAGGTAGGCTTCGTCACGCTACACGTTGGCCTGGATACTTTCCGACCCGTCGATGTCGAAGACTACCGAGAACATCAGATTCACAGCGAAGAGATTGAGTTGAATGCGGAAACCGCACATCTCATTAACGAAACACGCGCTCATGGTGGGCGTGTCGTCGCCGTTGGCACCACATCGGTACGTGTCCTCGAAAGCGTCGCCAGCATGCACAATGGACGTATCGAGCCATACAAAGGTAGCACACGCCTCTACATCACTCCTGGCTACACCTTCCTCGCCGTAGACGCCATGATTACAAACTTCCATTTGCCGCGCTCGACTCTACTCCTACTCGTCAGCGCATTCATGGGCAAAGAGTTGATGGAGCAGGTCTATCAAGAGGCGATTCGTGAACGCTACCGCTTCTTCAGCTTTGGCGACGCGATGCTGATTGAGTAAGTATTTGTGCAAGCTCCATAGAATGAGTTTTTCGGGGGGACGCAGGGGTTCCGCGGGTGAGGGAAAAAAAAAAATATTTGG
>CAXUGH010000147.1:3946-8307 GCA_964250365.1 uncultured Ktedonobacteraceae bacterium | reverse complement strand
GCTCCATAGAATGCTTTTTCCGCACAACCGCTCCAACCCGCTTTCCCCCGAAAAACTCATTCTATGGAGCTTGCAGAATTGTTACAGGTCTCGTGATACAATTCCAGCGTAGGTGCCTTTCTATGGCACCAATAAAATCACGAGATTAGGATGATACTGTGCAACTACGCATTTTCTTTAATCCCATAGATATGTCGGTGGTCGAGATACACGAGAACGATGTATACATCGTAATAGATGTCATTCGCGCGACGACAACGCTGGCAACGATTTTTGATAGGAGAGCGTCGCGTGTGTATGCCGCGAACACGATTGAACAGGCTCGTAACGCTGCAAAGCTCTATCCACAACGTCTACTCTGCGGCGAACGTCATGCTCAACCAATCGAGGGCTTCGACTATGGCAACTCACCCGCCCAATTTTCGCAACTTGACCTTACGGATCGCGAACTTATTTTGACGACCACCAACGGCACCCGTGCCTTCTACGCATGTCCACCCAACAGCGTGCGGCTCGCGGGTAGCTTTTACAATGCCCATGCTGTAACATCTCGTGCGTTGGCATTGGCACAGGCAAAAGAGAGCAACATCGCCATCGTCTGCGCCGCTGAGTCAAACTATTTCGCCCTCGACGACGCCACCTGCGCGGGCTACCTCTCACTCGAACTACAGCGACAACATCCCGACATCAAGGTATGGGACGCCGTATACGCCGCGCAAGCACTCTACCGCGAATTCGAGCCGCCGCAAAAATTGATCGAGACCGCACACTCCGCCCGCGAGATAGCAGCCGCTAATTTGAGCCAGGACTTTGATTATTGTATGAGGATTGATGGGAGCCGGACTGTGCCAATGATTGTGGGGCAAGAGGAGGAGACGGGGATGCTGGTGATTGGAAAGGGCTAGGTACATCCCTATCCTGTTTTTATGGTTCGGGCCTGTTTTCCCAATATGCTTTCACTTTGTTGAAATACTCGATACGCTGTCCAATTTTTACAATTTCTCTTGGATAGAACTCTAACAGATTGTCGCATAGCTCAATCATCCACGCCTTGCGAGAGTAGCCAGGAGTTGTGATAATTGTATGCGAATTAGCAATTTGGATTTGACCCCATCCGAGCGCACCCAGTGTTAAGCAGGTCCAACTTAAAAACTCAATAGGGACAAATTTTACTTGTCTAACAATTGCTCTTGTTTGCAATACCTCGTAGCTAATCATGAGCAAAACAAAATAATTTTTATCGTCCTCGTAAAAGCGAGCCAAGCGTTCGACCGAGGTTAAATTAGGCATGTTGAACTTTGTATCGTTGAGACGATGCGTTTTCACATCAACAACGTAATAAAAGCCATTGTGGTCTTCAAATGCTAGGTCTGCCATCGCACGTCTTGCAAATCCTGTAGAGTACTTAGCACGTTTGTCATCTAGTATAGTTTCAAAGTTGTCGGCGAGAATATCTTGCATAGCATCGCCGACTGCTCTTGTACTTTTCACAGTGTTTGCCGAGAGGTAGTCTTGCTGTGCATTAAGGAAATTTACGATGCGTTGCTCAATAGCTTGATATTGAGCTGTATAAAATAAGTTGCTTTTCATTGTGTCATCTCTTCAAAAAGATTCATCTGTGCTGTTGAAAGAGAAGGAAGTATGTCGCCAGTTTTTTGCTCCGCCAGCGTATTCCTTTCCCAGAACACTCCGTTTGCGTAGCCCTGAATTGAGCTATCTTTTTCTGCTAACGCCAGCCTCTTCTCGGCTAGACAGCTATAGGTTTCATCAATTTCGATACCTACATAAGAGCGACCCAATTTTTTTGCGACGACTGATGTTGTACCAGAGCCGACAAATGGATCGAAAACAAGTTGACCAGGAAGCGAACTGGCAAGAATAATTTTCGCCAGCAGCTTCTCTGGTTTTTGAGTTGGATGCTCGGTGTTTTCGGGCATTGACCAGAACGGTACGGTTAAGTCTGTCCACATGTTTGATGGATGTGTTAGACGAAAATCACCTGCATCCGTTTGTTCCCAATCTTTCGGTTTCCCATTTTCCTTGTATGGTGCGATAACTTTGCGTTTCATCTTGACTGCATCCACATTGAAAATGTAGTCATCGGACAAAGTACAAAACCAGATGTCCTCGGAGCAGTTCTTCCAGTTGGATAAAGCTCCGCGTCCCTTCTCTCGCTCCCATGTAATGCGGTTCCGAATAACAAAATAGCGATCTAGCACATAATGAATAGCGGCTGATGAATGCCAATCGCCACAAACATAGATAGATGCTGTAGGCTTGAGGAGCTTTAACAAAAGTTGCAGGAGAGAGTCAAACCATTGAGCATATTCGTCTAAATCTCTCTGTTTGAAGACTCGTCCATTAAAAGATTTTGTAAGATTGTATGGTGGATCAATAAAGAGGAGATCAATGTATTGCCCCTCAATTAAAGGCAATGTGGTAAAGACATCTTGATGAATGGTTGTGTTCTCTAGTGTTTTTAGATGAGTGGACGTATCAATATGTGTGAGATGAGAAAGATAGTATTGTTTTTCTTGCGCTGAAAGTTCGATTGTACGATTACGCTCGGCGCGAATAGCATCTGTCATAGTTCATGTCCTTCAAAATAAGCGTTGTTTCTCAGTATACCTTTAATTGGACAAAAAAAACAGAGTTGGAAATGCATATTTCCGACTCTGTTTTTTTGTCCAATTATAAGCTTATCGCTCGATGGGTGCCCCAATCAGACTGCCCCACTCGGTCCAGGAGCCGTCGTAGTTGCGTACATCGGGGTAGCCTAGCAAGTAGTTCAGGGCGAACCATGTGTGGCTACTGCGCTCACCAATGCGGCAGTAGGCGATCACCTCTTTGTCGGTGGTGATACCTTTGCCTTCGTAGATGGCGCGTAGCTCGTCCGCTGATTTGAAGGTACCGTCGGGACTGACCGCGCTTGCCCAGGGGATGTTCGCGGCACCAGGAATGTGACCGCCGCGCTGCGCCCCTTCTTGCGGAATGTTCGCGGGTGCGAGCAGTTCGCCGCTGTACTCGCCAGGAGAGCGTACATCGACGAGGGCGACATTGTTGTGCCCGAGCACACCCAACACATCGTCGCGGAAGACGCGAATCTCTTTGCGCGGCTCCTCGGCCTTGTACGTTGTGGCTTGATACGATGGAACGTTGGTGGTGATTTCGCGCTTATCGGCTAGCCACTTGACGCGTCCGCCATCGAGCAGGCGTACATCGGCGTGACCATAGTACTTGAAAATCCAGAGTGCCCATGCCGCGAACCAGTTGTTGTTGTCGCCGTATAGCACAATCGTTGTATCTTTGTTGACTCCGGCACGGCTGAGTAATGCCTCAAACTGCTCCTTGCTCAGAGGCGCACGTACCACCTGATCCTGTAGCTCCTTCTGCCAGTTGACGCCAACGGCACCGGAGATGTGTCCCTCGTCATATGCCTTTGTGTCAACGTCAACCTCGATCAAACGAACTTTGGGATCATTCAAATGCGCCTGAACCCAATCGGCATCTACAATTGCCTCTGGATGCGCGTACCCTTTGTTGTCTGCCATGAAAACCTCTCCTTAGTTATCTACTATAAGTAACGTTAGAAATATGAATGTAGTGCCCGGAAAAGAAGTGAGGGGAATGAGTCACTTCTTTTGTTCACCACGTCAAATCAGGTGACGGGATGAATTTTGCCATCGGAGACATCGTAGATGAAGCCACTGATGTCAATTGTATCGGGTATGAGTGGTGATTGACGCAAAAATGCTACGTCGTCGCGAACCGATTGCTCTAAATTCTGGAATGGCAAGAAGTCGATGTTATCGGCGACATCGGTGTGCAAGTCCTGCTTAATCTTCGCGTGAATATCGTCGTTGCTGAAGGTGAGCATGCCACAATCGGTGTGGTGGACGACAACAATACTCTTTGTCCCAAGCAACTCTTCCGAAATGACGAGCGAACGCAATGCATCTGAGGCTCGTCCTCCTGCGTTGCGAATGACGTGTGCGTCGCCTTCTTCCAGGCCAAGCGCACGCGCTGGATCAATACGTGCATCCATACAGACAAGAACCGCGACCTTACGAGCCGGGGGTAATGGTAGCTCCCCTTTGTGAAATGTTGATGCGTACTGTTCGTTCGCCTGAACGAACTCCTGGGCTATCGACATAAACATATCTCCTTGTGGGCTAGCAGGAATGTAAGAACTCAAGTAGTTCCTACTTCTATTCTATTCCCTAGAACAATGCGTAGACAAACGATAATTCCCTTTTCATTCTCCAAACATCGTCTACAGGCATCTAAATCATTCCTCATGGTTATGTATTGTAGGGGATAAGTGTAGTGGGTGGGGGGGGAGGGAAACCTAATGAGCGGGG
>CAXUGH010000147.1:2501-3936 GCA_964250365.1 uncultured Ktedonobacteraceae bacterium | reverse complement strand
CGCCTCACCTCCCCCTCCCACCGCCCCCCCCCCCCCGCCCCCCCCCCCCCCCCACCCCAAAAAAAACTTACCCCCTACAGAGGTGAGGAATACACTTGTGTACTCCTCACCTCTGTAGTAGAATACTATGCAAAAATGGAACATAATCATGAGAAGAAAATCTTTTCGTTCGTGGCTACTGAGCGTATTGGGACAGAAGAAAGGTCCTTCGATAACACAAATTGTGCTACGTGCTATCGGTGCATTATTTGGACTTCAAGTTATCACCATCGCCATTTTGCAGCTTGTCTCGAAGCTACGGCGTAAGCAGCAACAAGGCGGCGGCTTTCCACATCCCAATCTCGATGACGTGGGTGTAGGCGATAACACGCTACAAATCTATGACTATGGGCAGTACCTTTTCGATGCCATGCTTGCCGCTATTGATGACGCGAAAGAAAGTATCTACCTTGAAACATACATTTGGAAAGATGATAAGATTGGGCGCGAATTCAAGGAGCATCTCACTAAAAAAGCGGAGCAAGGAATAGATGTCTTCGTGGTTTTTGATAGCTTTGCCAACACGGTTGTTCCCAAACGCTTCAAAGAGTTTCCTACGATTGTTCATACGTTAAAGTATCAGGCAATTAGGCACCCATGGCAAATATTTGATCCACGCCACTACGCCTTGGATCATCGAAAACTACTGATTGTGGACGGCTATACTAGCTTTATCGGCGGCTACAACATCGGTAGTCCCTATGCCACGACGTGGCGCGATACGCATCTACGCATTCAAGGTCCAGCCTCAGCCGATCTTGCACACTCATTTGTGGAGTTCTGGAATCAACACTGTCATCCTGCTCCTGATATCAAGCGTCACTATGCACGTCACTTTGATGCGCTCATCAATGTTGCTGGTACCAACGCGTTGCAGTTGATGTTCCCCATTCGTGATATGTATATTCGTGCCATTGATCGTGCTGAAAAAACTGTGCGTCTCACGAACGCGTACTTTGTGCCCGATGGGGTGTTGATGAGTGCGCTAGCGGCAGCGGCACGGCGTGGTGTCGATGTACAAATTCTCGTGCCATGGATATCCAATCACATCGTTGTGGACTGGCTGGCACGTGGCTACTTTACGGAATGCCTACAAGCGGGTGTCAAGGTCTTTGGCTATCGTCACATGCTGCATGCGAAAACCTGTACCGTTGATGGTGCTTGGTCAACCATCGGAACCGCCAACCTTGACCGTTTGAGTTCTGTCGGCAACTATGAGATCAATGTCGAGGTCTACAATCCATCTCTGGCACACCAGATGGAGCAACTTTTTTTGAGCGATACAACCGATGCCATTGCATTAACGCTCGAAGAGTGGGTAAGCCGTCCGTGGTATGCCATGCTTGGCGAAAAAATTCTCGCTCCACTACGCTTCTTTATGTAATATAAAAAATAG
>CAXUGH010000147.1:0-2491 GCA_964250365.1 uncultured Ktedonobacteraceae bacterium | reverse complement strand
CGTTTATGCGGAACACGCTATTTTTTATATATGGATATTAGCCTCCCGCAGGACCACCTTCAAGTCCAGGTTTGGTCATGCTGGCGGGATCGAGAATGCGATCAAGTTCGGCATCGGTCAACTGCGTCTTCTCGCGTGCCACCTCGCGTACTGTCTGACCCGTTCTATAGGCCGTCTTTGAGATGTCGGCGGCGGCGTCGTAGCCGATGACGGGAGCAAGCGCGGTACAGATCGCAAGTCCATGCTCGACCATCTCCGGTCCCTTCGTTGTTGCCTGTATGCCCCTAATGCACTGCTCCGTGAAGTTTCGCGCAACTGCAGCAAGCAAGCTGATGGATTGCAGCAGGTTATAGGCAGTGACGGGCATCATGACATTGATCTCGAAGTTGCCCGATTGTCCCGCAACCGTGATAGTGGTATGGTTGCCCATCACTTGAGCGCATGCCATGCACACCGACTCCGCGATTACTGGATTGACCTTGCCGGGCATGATTGAACTACCAGGTTGTACGGCGGGTAGGTCAATTTCACCAATGCCCGCGCGTGGACCTGAGCCGAGCCAGCGAATATCGTTGGCAATCTTCATCAGACTCACCGCTAGCGTGTTGAGCGAACCGCTGGCCTCGACGATGTTATCGAGCGTACTCTGTGCCTGAAAGTGGTTGCTTGTTTCATGAATAGTAACGCCATTCAATTCCGAAAGCTTCTGGCAGACGCGAGCTGCGAACTCTGGATGCGTGTTGACTCCCGTACCAACGGCTGTACCGCCAAGTGCAACCTCGGATAACTCAGTCTGTGCATGACGCAAACGTGCAATGCCACGCTCAATCTGACCCGCATAGCCCAGAAACTCTTGCCCTAAGCGAATGGGAGTCGCGTCCTGTAAGTGTGTGCGCCCCGTCTTGACCACAGGCATAAACGCGTCTGCCTTCTCCTGCAACGCCTGCTGTAGACCCTGTAACGCAGGTATCAAATCCTGCTCGATACTGAGCAAGGCCGAGAGATGCATCGCAGTTGGAATGACATCGTTCGAGGACTGTCCGAAGTTGACCGAATCGTTGGGATGAACTTTGCGCGAACCACGCGACCCGCCAAGCAGTTCGCTGGCGCGGTTGGCAATGACCTCGTTTGCATTCATGTTTGTGGACGTGCCAGAGCCGGTCTGAAAAATATCCAGCACAAAGGCATTATCTAGCTTGCCATCGATCACCTCTTGTGCCGCACGCACAATCGCCTCCGCCGTTTGTGGATCGACGGTGTCAAGTCCCTCGTTGACCTGTGCTGCCGCCTGTTTGATCTGTCCAAGTGCGCGAATAAACTGGCGCGGAAAACGCAGGTCGCTAATCGGAAAATTAAGCACGGCGCGTTGCGTACTTGCACCATAATAGGCATCTATTGGTACCTGCATCTCGCCCATAGAGTCGCGCTCGATGCGGGTTTTCTCTGTACCACTGGTCATACATCCTCCTCGTTGTATGGAAATGGGTGTGCTAAATCAGACCCGTACAGAGGCCATTATACCATCTTAGAACTCGTCGAGAAGAGGTGGATACTGCTGTTTCTGCTTCTCATGTATATCTAGTTGTGGCAGTGTGAAGTTCGGCGAGATGTCCAGCAGGTGGACAAAGGCATCGACGATGACGGGATCAAAGTAGGTCTCGGAACCAGTGAGAATCCGCTGTCGTGCCTCTACAACAGAGAGGGCGTTTTTGTAGGGTCGCCATGAGGTGAGTACATCGTAGACATCGGCGATGGTTAGGATACGCGCACTGATAGGAATGGCCTCGCTTTGCAAGCCAGCAGGATAGCCTCTCCCGTCCCACGCTTCGTGATGATACAGCACGGTTTCGACGTAGAAAGGATGAACATCGCAACCAATCAAAATGCGGGCACCAATCACAGGATGCCGCTCCATCTTGCGCCGCTCCTCTTCCGAAAGTGCGCCACTTTTATTGAGGATATCGTTAGCAATCCACGTTTTGCCGAGATCATGCACCAGTGCTGCTAGAGCAAGGTCGCGGGCTTCACGTCGCGTCCAGCCGAGGTAACGTGCCAGACGTTGGACATAGGTAGCTACCCTACGGGAGTGTTCGTAGGTGACGATATCGCGTTCCTGAATACTTTTGGCAAACGAGAGAATTACATTGCGCGTCTCTCGGTCATGCTCAACGGATGCCATTCCCACCACATTACGCTCCCACTTTGCCGACAGGCAACGGAGAGAGTTGCTGCCGCTTTCCGACAAAAAGAATATCTTGAAGAATGTACGTATCTACAATTGTGGACGTAAGATAACTCCGAATACTAAAAAGTTCCAACGGAACATTCATGTTTTTCGCTGTCACGCTATATTACGGTTTCACTTTCGCTCTTGTCTATCTTTGCGGACAATTCAGGTACTTTTGTCTGAGTAGTCCGCGACTCTTCGCGCCTACGGCACTTATAAAGAAGATGGAATGCGTTTACCTTCGCTGCAAGCGCACGGAAAAGC
>CAXUGH010000146.1:4756-12165 GCA_964250365.1 uncultured Ktedonobacteraceae bacterium | reverse complement strand
CAATGCGATCCACACGATGATATCGCCAACTGGTCCGACGAGAGAATCCTCGACGAACTTCAGCAACGCCTGAAGACAAAAGACGATTGGCAGCTACGCATTGGACCAGTTACGCAAAAAAGTATCGTAGCGATGCGTAGCTTTGTAATTGAACCAATGCAGTATGGACGACTCTTTCTCGCGGGTGATGCCGCGCACATTGTGCCTCCGACGGGCGCGAAAGGCTTGAACCTTGCCGTTGCCGATGTTCGCAATCTTGCCCGTGCCATCGCTGCATTCTACTCTCACGGGCAAGAGCAACTTTTAGATGCTTACTCAGCGACTTGCTTGCGCCGTGTCTGGCGTACCGAGCATTTTTCTTGGTGGATGACCTCGATGCTGCACCGCTTCCCCGACGACGACACGTTTCAGCAACGCATACAGCGTTCACAACTCGAATACACGGTGAGTTCACAGGCGTCAGCTACCACTCTCGCGGAAAACTATGTAGGCTTGCCGTTTGAGTGGTAGCACTTCAATCAACAAGGTGATGCCAACTCAGGTGCTAGCGTAACCCATCCCATAGAACGCGCTCTGTGCCCTGGAGGTCGTCAATCACTGCCGATGCCTCATCGAAGCGCATGGTTGCTCTGCGTGTGAGGTCATACTGAGGCCAACCAGGGTTTCCATTGGTAATGAAGGCGACCCACGCCGCATGCATTGTGTCCGCGAGTTGTTGTGGTGCGTTTGTCCCCAGCAGTGCTTCGTTGTCCTCTTTATCAAGGTTGTTGAACGCGAAGGCAATTTCGAGTGCATGACATGCGCCAAGTGCGCCCCCAAATTGAGGTGAACGCCAACCAAACTGATACATGTAGGCTGTCGAGTTATTTTTCACCTGTGCCTCAGCTAGACGGATAGCCGGAATGCGGTAGAACCAATCAGTGACGAGCGCACCGAGCAGGTCGCCAGGGCTAGCATCAGGACGCGCCGAGCGATACGTCGTCAAAGCTGTATCAACTGGTAGCCCATATGCAGCCATCGTATTCGTTAGTGCTTCCTCTGTGATATAGTTGATGACGCCATTGGGAACCAGGAAGAGACGTTGCTCCTCGGCATTCGTTCCAACCAACACATCCACTCCTGCCGCATGACCTGCGACGATGTTGTCGATGGGACGCATCGGCACAATGTCACCATCAATCACAGGCTCGAAGGGCATCTGGTTCGCCGCTATCTCGCCCCAGAGTGCTGGATTAGGCTTGTTGAAAACATCGGCACTCAATTCGACCTGTGCCTGCACCAGCGTAGCCAGCGGAACCTGCGCGAGTGCTTCTTGTGTTGGCTTTACACCTAGCTTATCTGCAAAATACGCACTCACGCGTTGCGCTGTCTCAGCAGAAATTACATGATGTCCTGCTCCACTTTCCGCGATAGCGCGACGGAATAGTCCTTTGGCTCGTGGCATAGACAAGAGTGTGCCTACACTCATTCCACCCGCCGACTCACCTGCAATCGTAACATTACCAGGGTCGCCGCCAAAAGCCGCTATGTTCTCCTGTACCCATTCGAGAGCAGCGACCTGATCGAGTAATCCTCTGTTTGTACTACCATCAGCAAAAGAGAGGAAACCATCTATGCCCAATCGATAGTTAATAGTTACGCAGACAACCCCGTTGCGTGCGAAGCGTGCGCCATCATAGATGGTTATCGCGCCTGTCCCATTTGCGAATGCGCCGCCATGAATCCAGACGAGAACGGGCAACTTCGCTTGCCCCAGGTCGGGCGACCAGATATTCAGGTTCAGGCAATCTTCTCCTGCGATAACAGGCTCCGGCAATAGGACATCAAAAGGGGGAAAATATGGTGGCTTAGGTACCGTCGCACCATAAACGAGCGCGTCACGTACACCATCCCAAGCAACAACAGGTTGTGGAGCTTTGAACCGATTTGCACCGAACGGTGGCGAGGCATAGGGAACACCCTTGAACGAGAATACGCCATCAGCCTCACTACCACGTACATTTCCTTGACGAGTTCTGACAACTTTGTCCATTTCATCCTTCTTTCATATCGCTAGACATAGCGTAAGCACTCACTTTACTGAATGTGAACTGTACACAAAGTATATCATCTTCGATCATCTCAACAATTCAAAAGTCAGTCAACGGACGCCCACAAGGGGCTACCCTACTATATGACGCTTTTATATGCTACGCACGTCGTATATAGTAGGGTAGCCCCTTGTGAGCGTCCGTTGGTCTTTTAAATCACCCTCAGCAATACATACGAGACCTTGACAAATCACAACATTTACCTGTACACTTAACAATAGAACAGTACACACAAGGGAGTGTAGGGGTCTAATTTATTACACCCTTTTTGCGTATTACGCCCTCTTTTTCGTTACAAAGGACTAAGACACCCGTGCAAGACAAGCATAGCTCTTCTATAGCTATCATGCTTACCCATTGCTTCTATATGCCAGTCATGCTTATGGCATATAGTCAGGTGTCGCTGTCCGCTTTCCATCCGCACATAATGCATACGTAAAGTAGCTACAGGTACGAGGGGCGCAGGTGACACACCTGCGCCCCTCTTTTTTTATTCTCCAAACACACTGCAATAAGAGGTAACGTATGACTGATGAAACAAGCAATACACAAAAATACTACATTACAACGGCAATAGACTACCCGAACGCGCCACCACATATCGGTCACGCACTAGAAAAAGTTGCCGCCGATGTAATCGCTCGCTATCATCGTTTGTTAGGGCACGACACGTACTTTAGTATTGGTTTGGATGAGAACAGCCAGCATGTCGTGCGTGCAGCAAGGGCAAATGGACTCGACCCTCTAGCATGGGTACAACGCATGGATGAGGCGTTTCGTCTGGCGTGGTCGAAGCTCGACATCTCGAACGATTACTGGGTGCGTACAACCGAAGCACGCCATCGCCGAGCATCACAGGAGATGTTCCAGCGTGCGTGGGACAAAGGCGACATCTATTCATCGCTCTATTCAGGCTGGTACTGTCCCAACGACAACACCTTTTATACAAGCGATGAACTGGTGAATGGACGTTGCCCGAATCATCCATCAATTGTTCCTGAATGGCTGGAAGAGGAAAACTACTTTTTTGCGCTCTCGAAATACACAGATCGTTTGCTTGCTCATATCGAGGCGCATCCAGAGTTCATTGTTCCAGCCAATCGACGTGCCGAGGTGGTCGGCCTGCTCAAACAGGGCTTGCGCGACTTCTCGGTCTCGCGCCGAATACGATCAGAACTGGGAACGTGGGGTATTCCTGTGCCTCTCAATCCCGAACATGTTGTCTATGTCTGGTTCGATGCCTTGACCAACTACTTAACGGCGGTAGGCTTTCCCGATGACGAGCAAGAATTTGAGCATTACTGGCCTGCCGATGCTCATGTAATCGGCAAAGACATTACACGCTTTCACTGTCTCTACTGGCCTGCCATGCTGCTGTCAGCCGATCTGCCGTTGCCCAAGCAGGTCGCCGTGCATGGATTTCTCACGCTCGATGGACAACGTATCTCGAAGACAACAGGCAATACGATTGATCCAGTGGCACTTGTCGATGAGGTCGGCGTCGATGTTGTGCGCTACTCGTTGCTACGCAATCTCTCGTTTGCCTCGGATGGCGACTTTTCAATGACTGAACTGATTCGGAGCTACAACGAAGAACTGGGTAACGATCTCGGCAATCTGCTCAACCGCGTCGTCTCGATGATTCAACGCTACCTAAAAGGCTCTATTCCAACAGTGAAGACAGTTACCGAGCGAGAGGAGGACCTACAACGCATCGCAACCGAGACACGACAAGCGGTGGCGCAAGCACTCGACGCCTGGGATATTGGCAGCGCACTGAACGTTCTCTGGCAACTTGTGCGTCGTGCGAACCAGTATATCGAGCAGTCCGAACCGTGGAAGCTAGCGAAACAGGCAGAGTGGCAAGAGCAACTCGACACAGTACTCTATTCAGCAGCCGAGGCACTGCGACTCATCGCACTATTGTTAGCACCCTTTCTGCCAACGACAAGCAACCGCATTCTTGCCCAACTCGGCAAAGCAGAAGGAGTGCGTTCAGATGCATGGATACAGGACACAGGCTGGGGAAACGAAACCTTAACGAAGGTTGTCCCTGGCAACGTCCTGTTCCCACGCATTGAATGATTCCACCCATCACGATACAAAGGTGTTTGTGTTTCGTAGGGACCAGATGTATCGCGTCCGTTGCTCAATTCATTGAGCGAGATCATGCCTCAAACGGCTTGTATACATGGTTCATAAAGATTTCACGCAAAGAATTGCGGCTTGGACACGATAATTGGTGCATCCATTAAACATACGGGAACGGACATTGCTTCGCTCGTCCGAGGGCCTCATTTATGACGCCCCTACGCCTTACGACTTAACGGATGTACCAATAATGCACGTTGAAATGTTAGGAGCAAATATATGACATATGAACAATACGCACGCAATCGGAATGCGCTCTTCTCTAGCCTTGTCACATTCCTACAAGCAGATGAGCGTTTTGTAGCTGCGTGGCTCATAGGCAGCTTTGGACGTGGCTTGGAAGACAATCTCAGCGATTTTGATCTACGTATCGTTGTTGCCAATGCATACGTCAACACACTTTGTAGCTGTGGACCAGATGCGACAACATATACAACGAATGGAACAAGCGAAGAGAGGCTCACACTCTATAAACAGTTTGGGGAACCACTGATACTGCGCGAAGCTGTCTCGTTTGCCTCAGATGGCGAAGGCGGATGCTTTAACCATGTCGTCTACCGTAAAACAGCCATCACTATTGATTGGGTGTTTATTCCACAAGCCTCCGCACGTATTCCGTCTGAGGAGTGTCGTCTGCTCTTCGACAAAGTTGGCCTTTCAAGCAAACCTCCGCTTGTTGTGGAGAGTTTGGCAGAGCGTATTGCACAAGTATCGCGTGAAATAGGCACCTTCTGGTTTATGACCAACATCGCGATTAAATACCTGCTTCGCGGCAACACGTTTGCCTTTTATGGCTTCCTGAACACAACACAATTTTCTCTGCAAGAAGCAAAACGGCTAATAGCTGGTAAGCCGCAACGCTTCAAGTATGAAGAACCAATTGAGAGCATTGCTACAACGCTACAAGGGCATACCGCCCTTGTACGCGCTATGTGTTCCGAGATGCTAGAGGTTATGAAACAGGCAGAGGCTATGGGTGCATATGTACCTGAGAATCCTATGTCGGTTACAGAGGTATGGTTGTCAATGATACAAGAATAAATAAGACGTATCTGTAGGTGCCGATAACGCACATTTATGAATGAAGCGAAGAATGCATTCACTCATATTACGCAAGAGGTGTGAAGCAGCATTTCTACACATAAGGAGAATACTCATGGCAATCATCGAAGTGGATCAGCTAGCGAAGACATTCAGAAGTCGAGAACGCGCGGCTGGACTCGGCGGAAGCCTACGCTCACTTGTCGCCCCACGCTACCGAGAGCGAGAGGCCGTGAAGTGTATTAGCTTTGCGCTTGAGGCAGGTGAGGTGCTGGCATTTATCGGACCAAATGGCGCAGGCAAATCTACTACGATCAAGATGCTCACCGGTATTCTCTACCCAACGGGTGGTTCAGTTTATGTGCTGGGTTTGACACCCTGGCAACAACGACGGAAACTAGCCTACTCCATATCAAGCGTCTTCGGACAGAAGTCGCAATTGTGGTATCATCTGCCGCCGCAAGATACCTTTAACCTGTTGGCGCACATCTACGAGCTAGACCCATTGGAGTATCGCAAACGGCGCGACTTCCTGATTGACGTGTTCGATATCAGCGACTATATACGCACGCCTACACGCAAACTAAGCCTCGGCGAACGCATGCGTTGCGAATTAGCGGCGGCTCTGTTGCATAAGCCCAGCGTCATCTTTCTGGACGAGCCGACGATTGGACTGGATGTCATCGCCAAGCAGCGTATCCGCGAACTGATTGGGCAACTAAATGTAGAAGAGGGACTAAGTGTTCTACTAACATCGCACGACGCTGGCGACGTAGAACAGGTATGCCGTCGCGCCATCGTCATCAATCATGGCGAAATCATTCTCGACGCACCCGTTGCGACGTTGAAGCGCGACTACTTGAAAACAAAGACGGTTGACCTATTGTTGGGGAGTCCTGCCCAATCGCTTCTCAAAGTCGATACAGCTACGGGAGCGCAACGTCTGAGCGTACAATCGTTTGGCTCTATTCACGAAGATTTGCTGGACACGAGCGGCGTAAGCATTGTGAAGGCCAAAGGCTACGGCTTGAAATTAGAGATTGACACGGCACACAATCCTTTGGAACCGATTATCGCCGCTATCATGCAGCAGTGCCATATTCAGGATATGACGATTACCGATCCGCCGATGGAGGAGATTATCGCGGCAATCTATAACGAAAAGGGCAATGTTACATTGGCTCATAAAAGCGAGCAAGCAAGAAGCGTACCGATAGGCAGCGAGGAGTAAGTGATATGCAGACGGTTATAGAGCAGCAAACTATTCTGAGAAAACGGAGAAGGCGGTGGTTTGGTCTCGATAAGTACATGGCGGTGTTGCAGGTGAGTGTTGCTAGCAATCTCGCTTATATAATGGAAGTCTTTTTCCGTGCCCTGATGCTGATTGTGATTGTCTTTATTCTGAGTCAGCTATGGAAGACCACGTACTCAATCCGCGGTGCGAAGACGCTCAGCGGCTTTAGCATCTCAGATATGATCTGGTATCTCTGTGCTGCCGAGGCTATTGCGATGAGTCTGCCCCAGTTGACGCGGAGGATTGATGAAGAGGTGCGTTCCGGTCAACTCGCCTATCTGCTGGGACGCCCGTGTAGCTACGTGCTATACAACTTCGCGCACTACCTCGGCGAGCGTCTCGTGCGCTTCAGCATCAATTGTGTTGTAGCGGGCGGGCTAGCTCTGCTCATTGGAGGACTGCCACACTTCACATGGCAAGGCGTGCTAGCATATCCGCTTGTCGTCTTGCTGGCGTTCAGCATCGAGTTCGTGTGCTACTTCGCAATCGGACTGTTGTCTTTCTGGACGGAGGAGACGCAATCGTTTGCCTTCCTCTATAGCCGCTTAACGCTGGTGCTTGGTGGCGTACTGGCACCGTTAGAGATTTTTCCGCAACCGTTACGCAGTATCGCGCAAGCCTTACCGTTCAGCACAATTCTCTATGTACCTGCACGCACGCTGGTCCACTTTGAATGGGACCGTTTTGGTTGGACACTGCTACAACAGAGTGCAACGCTGCTCGTAGGTGGCGTACTATTATTCGGGCTGTATTCGCTGGCAATGCGACGCGTCAACATTAATGGAGGGTAGTGCTATGTTCAAGAGAAGTATAAGTACATTGCGCTTTATGGG
>CAXUGH010000146.1:0-4656 GCA_964250365.1 uncultured Ktedonobacteraceae bacterium | reverse complement strand
GATATACTGCACATGGGGTTATTCCTGCTCTTGACTGTGTTTGTCTGTCTCATCTTTACCGCCTTCTTCATTTTGCTCGGTTCCTTAGCATTCTTCCTGGGCAACACAGAAGGGCTGGTGCAACAGATGTTTGGTGCGTTAATCTCGTTCAGCACCTATCCAATGAACATTTTTCAGGGAGCAGTGCGCCTATTATTGTTTACCCTTATTCCAGCAGGTTTCATCTCGTTCATACCACTACAATTGCTTCATCAGTTCTCGTGGCTGCTACTAGGTGCATTGACAGGCTTTACTGTATTGTTCGTGAGTATTGCTACAACTGTGTTTCATCTTGGTCTGCGTCGTTATGAGAGCGGTAATTTGATGGGTATGCAGGGGTAGCGAAAAAGCCTTCAATGAAACATGCTAAGATCGCTTGGTCCATCTCCTGATTCCTCGAATCAGGAGATTACCGACGATAAGCAGGACAAGAATGGCAATGACGGAGCCAATTCCGATAAGGAGACTTTGCGTAGCCGATCCAATTCCTGTACCAATCAGGATAGCCAGAAGAGCAACAAATGTCCAGATTTCTGCCGATGGACCTGCATTTCTATAAGGACTAGAGGTACCTATACCTGTAAGTCTGCCTAATCTACCAGAGAAAAAAGGATTCATTGGTCGTGCATGCCCAGGCTCCGTCTCGCGTCCTTGGGGATTAGATGGATCGTAATGCTGTTGATTCATAAAATCGTCTCCTTGGTCTTTTCCGATTTATCAATTATAGCCAATTGCTATATATTATATAACACATCGCTTTTAATTTTGTCAAAGTCTTTTACTTTTTGGGGTAAAGATTGATCAAATGTACTTTGCCAATGAGCTAAGGTATAAATGATAGAAGCTTTCCCTTGACAATACTGATTTTTTATGTTAAAAATATGTCATAGAGACATGTCACTATAACAGGTTACAGTGACTGCTTGGAAATTGAGGAAACCTATACAATGCTGTATGAACTAATTATTCTTGCACAACTTGTGCGTTATCCCGCACACGGTTATCTTATAGCCAAAATTATTAACGATATGATTGGTCCTTATGCTCATGTAAGCAATGGGCGTCTCTATCCTTTATTAGCAAAATTGGAGAAGTCTGGTTTGATTGCGCTGCATGTAGGGGAGCAAAAAGGGGATCGTCAGTTGCGTAGTTTCGCCATTACAGAGGCGGGACGCAAACGCTTTCACGAGTTGATGATGGACACAACCTCGAATCCGGGGGAATATGAGAAGGTGTTCAAGCAAAAGGCAGCCTACTTCATGTTTCTCAAGCCCGTTGAGCGTCTACGCCTGATCGACCACTATATCAACTATTGTCAGGCGCACATTCTTCATCTAACAGCAGAGGCAGAGGACCTAATGTCGCTCGAACCTGCGGATTGGGGAATACCCGAAAATGGCATCGAAGTTAATGATCGCTTTATCAAGGATGTACTCAACGTCATGCAGCATAATGTTGTGCAATGGGAACAAGAATTATCATGGGTGAAGAGTCTACGTGAAGCGGTAGGGAACGATGTATCGCGTCATACGGATGGTGTTACCAATACCTTGTAGGTGCCTGATTTATTCCGCTCGCGCACGAGCGTAGCAATGTGCATACCTCATTTATGGAGGAAATTAACATGAAAAAGGAGAAGTTTACATGGCACTGTTATTAACTCAGAAAGATCTTCAGCCTCTGATGGGCACCTTCCTTGAGGATACCTTGCATGTGATGCAGGAGGCACTTGTTTCCTCGCAATCTCATATGCTGGGAGATATCTCCTGGTTGGCGTTTCCCCTCTCTCAAGAGAAACGTGTAAATATTCTAGCTCTTATGAGTCCGCAGGTGGGAACAATGGCACGCGTCTTCCCATTAAGTGGCAATGATGCACACACAGACGCAAATATCGTCCTCCTTTTAGATCAGCAGGATGGGCATTTGTTAGCCTTGCTTGCTGGTGACGATCTCGACCCGTTTCGCACTTCTGCCCCTGTCGCCCTTGCGTGCCGCTATCTCGCTCCTCCAGCGGCAAAGACACTCGCCATATTGGGAAGTGGAGTTCAGGCGCACTATCACCTGCGCGTTATTCGGCCTGTACTTCCCTCATTAGAGAAGGTGCGTGTATTCAGCCGCACGCCAGAGAATCGACAGCGTTACGCACAAGAAATGAGCGTATCGCAAAACATCGCCGTTGAAGCTGTGGATTCTGTGCAACAAGCCGTTGAGAATGCAGATATCATCTGTGTCACCATTCCACCCACACCGCCGCTGCTTGAGCAGTCATGGGTCAGTCCAGGAGCATTGATTACAAGTATTCTACCGAGATGGGCTGCGAAGCTTGACGTGCGTGAGATTGTTCCCGACCGGAAAGGACCCGAGGCGCGGCCTTCGAGGTGGGATCCGCATCCAATGGGAGTCAATGGTGGTCGAGATGCCAGTACCTTTTCCGCAACGCTCAGTGAGGTCATACGAGGAACGGTGCCAGCACGTGTCCATCAAAACGAGATTGTCTATTATGAACAATTAGGAACATTTGCATGGGATGCTGCTCTCATACACTGGGCGTATCAATGGGCATTTGAGCAACACGTAGGAGTTCAATTTCATTTAAGTTCCGTATAAATTAGGAATATGTATCCATTACAATCTGGATGTGTCGGTCGCCTCCGACAACCGACACATCCAGATTGTAATGGATACATCATAACTATCTCTTGACACACTGCCTCAAACAGTGTATATATTACTTAGCACACAAAATAATAGCATGCTAAATATTAGTGAGCAAAAGATATGAACATCGAACCGAACAACAACCTTGGTTACTGGCTTTTCTATGCACAACGTTGTGTTGAGTATGCGTTTACCAACATGCTGCAAAAAGTCTGTGTCGAGCAAGGAAAATCGTATGTTGTGACTCCATCACAATGGGGAGCTTTAGCTCTGCTGTCTAGCAGAGATGGTATGACCATTGGTGCAATAAGTCAACAGCGAGGAATTGATGCGGCAACTGTTACAGGGATTATCAAGCGGCTTGAGCAAAGTGGATTGGTCGAACGTCGTCACGACCGCGAAGATCGCCGTGTGGTGAAAGTGTACCTAACTGCAGAAGGAGAAGCAATTGTTAAGACTCTTAACCCGAAAGTAGCAGCTTTCAACGGCGAGATGCTGGCAGATTTCTCAGAGGGGGACCGTGAGATGTTCCTGAAGCAATTACAACACATTATTGTCAACTTGACCGATGCTAGCGGAGAGACAGGAGATCGTTTCAGGCTTATTCCTGGTAAGCTGGATTTTTAATTATCGGTAAGAAATTGTAGTACCTGATTGTGCTCTTGAAGCAAAACATCTGGCAAAGAAATGTAGGGGAGACCCTTGCGGTCTCCCTGCTTACAACGAAAGAAGAATTGTATGAGCCAAGAAAAAGTATTGACCGTACCGCAACAACCCTCTGTTGCTGATGATGGCGTTCCCGCGATTGAGATACGCGACCTATCCAAAACATTTGGCGATTTTCGCGCCGTCGATTCCTTGACGCTCACAGTGAAGCAGGGTGAGGTTTTCGGTTTGCTTGGACCAAACGGTTCGGGCAAGACGACGACCATCAATATGATTAGCGGTTTGAGTGTGCCGACAAGCGGTGAGGTGAAGGTGCTTGGCTACGATGTACGTCACAATGCACGCGCGGTGCGGCAAATCCTGGGTGCGGTACCGCAGGAGACCGCGTTATACGAGGAGCTATCGGCATGGACCAACATGGACTTTCACGCCGACCTGTTTGGCATTCCCGCACGAGAAAAGAAACAGCGTATCAACGACATGTTGGAGCTTGTGCAGCTTGCAGACCGCAAAAAATCACGCGTCAGCACATTCTCTGGTGGCATGAAACGTCGCCTTGCGCTTGGACGCGCTCTATTGCATAATCCTAAATTGATTTACCTCGACGAGCCAACGCTCGGTGTAGATGTGCAGGCGCGTCGCGCCATCTGGGACTACATTCTCTCGCTGCGCGACCAAGGCAAGACCGTCCTGATTACCACCAACTACCTCGAAGAGGCGCAGGCGTTGTGTGATCGACTTGCGATTATTGATCACGGCAAATTGATTGCCGTCGATACGCCAGAGCATCTCAAGCAGACCTATGGTGGTAGCGTGATCGAGTTAGAGACCGCGCATATCATTTCTGCGATAGATAAGATACGCGCCCTTGATGGCATCAAAGAGGCGAAGCAAGAGCAGACGCACTTGACCATCACAACACAGGGCACTGGCAACGTGGTACCACAGATTATCAACATCGTGTCGCAGGAAGGCGATATCCGCGATATTGTCATCCGTGAACCGAACCTTGACGAAATCTTCTTACAACTGACCGGAACCGAGTTGCGCGACTAAAAGAGGAAAAATTATGTCCCGAATTATGTATAACCTACGAGTCATCTGGGCTTGTATGAAAAAAGATATAAGGGTCTCGCTCACCGACCGTGTGTTTGTGATTCTTGGTGTCTTCTTGCCAGTAAACTTTCTGGTGCTGTTCAGCCTATTCGTGCTGAGCGGTGGTCAAGCTCCTACTGCTGTTGTCATGAACGATACAGGCCCATATGCACAACAGTTTTATCAGTCAATGGCAGG
>CAXUGH010000145.1:0-12237 GCA_964250365.1 uncultured Ktedonobacteraceae bacterium | reverse complement strand
TTTATAAAAATAAACAACCCGGGGGGTGGTCCGGGCGTGCCGGAACCTCCCACCTGTTTCTTTAGTGATATGATGATATCACGTATCCCTTTCAATCTTCCCGTCCTCCATCTTATAAAGATGTTGAGTGCGGGCGGCGACTCTAGTGTCGTGCGTGACGACGACGAGCGTTGTGGCACTGGTAGATTGTAGCTCCTGAAGCAGGTCCATCACGGCTTCGCCTGTTACACTATCGAGGCTACCTGTAGGTTCGTCTGCTAACAGTAGATGAGGATTAGCGACAATAGCGCGTGCTATGGCGACGCGCTGTTGCTCGCCGCCTGATAGTTCGTTGGGCAGATGAGAGGCACGTGCCTCCATGCCGACACGAGCAAGAGTCGCTCGCCCCTGTTCTCGTAAGAGTTTCGCGGGACGATAGGGAAGCAGGGGAGCCATCACATTTTCTAACACGCTTAACGCCGGTAAAAGCCGAAAGCTTTGAAAGATTAAGCCGACGTGTTCGCGTCTAAACGTTGCTAAAGCATTACCTGTAAGCACGCTAGTATTCATGCCATCAATCATAACGTGACCAGATGTAGGTTGTTCGAGTGAAGCAAGAATACGTAGCAATGTAGACTTGCCTGAGCCAGAAGGTCCTGTCAGCGAGAGAAATGCACCCTGCTCTACATGAAGCGTGATACCGCGCAGGACTTCGACATTCCCGTAGCGTTTATGCACATCCTCGATAGCAATGATGGCCTTCTGCTCTTCTGCCACAACTCGATCAGAACCCCCCTGTGAACTCGCTATATGCATAAATATATCCTCTATCTAGCTTTCGACAAGGACGCGGCGCGATAGGAGCCATAACGTAACCAGCGTGGGATAGATGGCACTACACACGCACAAGATAGCTCCTAATACGCCAGCCATCGCTATATAGGTAAATAGCTGCCATGACCAGACATGATAGAGCGCGACAAAGCATATCTCTGCTACGAAGCCACCGAGCAGACCACCAAGCAAACCGAGCAGCATGCTCTCACGTACAATCTCGAAGGCGATGTTGCGCCTCGTCCAACCAATGGCTAGCAGAGTACTAAACTCTGGCAAACGTTCACGCATGACTAGTAGTAGCGTCAAACTAGCCGTCAAGACCGCACTGATACACGTCAGCAAGGCGGCAAACGTATGAGTTGTCGATAGACCTACCTGTACCTCGCGTCCCAGCAGCGTTGCATACAATATACCATCTATCGCCGTCTGCACCAGCAGCATAAAACACACGAGGCCACAGGCACCCATCATGGCAATCACGACAAGTGCAGTACTACCGCGTCGCCATGATGCTTGACGACGGAACATCATCCACCACCATGAACCACGTAGCCAGAGGAGTCGTTCGCGCCACACACTCCTCTTACGTATAGAGACCATCGCTTGCGTCGCAATCAGCACAACTATCACATAAAGCACAAAGGCAACAGTCAGAGCAACGATAACTGCCATTATAGGTACGGGAGGCGCACCAAGTCGCGTCAGGAGCAACGAGACTAACCATGCAGGGAGTGCTGCTAGCAAGGCAGCGACACCGGCCTCAATCGTCGCCTCACTTAACAACAGAGGACGTGACCAGCCAGTATCTAGCAAAAGTCGTACATCGGAGACACGTCCATTTGCGGATAGTAGGGCGGCGGCGATGAGTGCAAGCAGAGCTACACTCACGGCAGCGATAAGCAACAGAATATTAGCAATATTGACACCTGAAGTAATGGTCACTGCTGCATAGGGTTGTACCCAAACTTCTGAGATTGTTCCGCTATCGCTTACTGTAGTTTGTATTGTGAGTGGATGCCCCGACGACCCCGTTATCACATCCACATGCAAGCCCGTGCGTCCCTGAATATCCATCGCTACCTGTTGTAACAGGCTCTCGCTGCGTTGCCCGAACGAACCAAGATCGGCGACACGCACCCGTATCGCGCTGATACAATGCTGTCCCGTAAGCTGACATGCGGCTGCAAGCGTTGTCAAGAGCAAGGGAGGCCACGATGTCACCGCGTGTGTAGGCGATAGACCAGGACTGGTGCTACTCAATACAGGTTGATAGAGGCCAAGCGGCACCGAACTGTTCTCGTATTGCGACGCAAGTTGCGTTGCATCAAATGTGCTGAACGAGTTTGTACCGCTATCAAGCGCGAGCCACGGTGTCGTAGCTTGTGGCAATAAGGGAAAACGCGTCAGAGAACCAGCGGTATCACTACCCACGCTCTGTAGCGTAAGTTGAGCTTGCTGCGATTGCATGTAATCTACGCGAGCATAGCGTGTAACATCACCGCCCTGTAGTGGTGCGAAACTCTCCTGAGTCCGCGTCCCTAGTTCGTGGGCCAGGAGTGCTAGTAACTCTGAACCGTCAAACACTCGCTGCATGACAGGAGTCCAGTTTGACGGTGCGTTTCGTGTCTGAAAGGTTGTTATATCCGAAGGAAGTTGTGCCTGCTCCACCATCACCGTTGCAGTTAAAGGCGTCCATGCATGAGTGTTCATGAGGAGAGGCACACTGCTAGTCCCTTGTCGTGTTGCAGGATGCCAATGAAGATTCACCAGTTGCGACTCCGCGTTCGGGTCGATACCAGCAAGCAACGTCTGTAGCTGCCATGTAGCTGCAACCGTTGCGGAACCAGAAGCCTCTAGCGGTATATAACTGGTATCGGGCGACGTTTGCGTTGCTGCGAGTTGTGTATATGTTGCTAATGGCACAACGATATAGAAGTGTGTTGTAGAAGTATGTATGCCTGTGACATTCTCACGCAAGTCGGTGGTAACACGGTACACACCCTGCGGAAAGATAAGCGGAAGATATGGACGCAGTGTAATCCAGCCTACAACTGCTTCCGGTGCGACAACGGCGACATGAACAATATGAGTGATAGTGTTCAATTGTGCGAGCGAAATGCCCCCATAGGTTTGCTCTGGTGCGCTTGGGTCTACGATATGTAATTGTTGCTCTGCCGGACTGAGAGAATTGGGAGTGCGTACCAAAAGGTCGTAAGTTGTGCGCCAGGAACGACTTACCTGTCGCGTCGCGGTCAATGTCGAGAGTTGTGTGAAGCCCGCCAACAATGTTGTACAGAGAGAGATACAGAGTAGGCCAATGCACAGCATTCCAACACGATCCCAGTGTCCGCGCAGAGACCACCAGCTAAAACGCACTATTCCGTACATTCGCCCTCCGTCTATGCGTTAATTGGTGTGGGTGTTGGCAAATTCAATTCCTGGCGTTTTTCTTGCAACGATATCGGTGTGATGCTCAACTTCGCGTATTTCGCGCCATCGACCGTACCTAGCAGGATAAATTGACGCACTTGACCGAGACCGACATCTTCCGCCGTACCAGTAGCTGTGCCGATAACATTGCCCTGTGCGTCCATCAGGTTCGCTTGCATCGTCACATCGAAGGGAAATTTCATTGTGCTATTATTCACCACATCACCCGCCACCTGTGCCTGATTGCCGTCAATGAGAATGCGCGAATCGACGATGCTGAAATATTTCAGGCGTGAGTCAGGTGCCTGTGCCTGTTCGCCACAACCCGTCAGCACGAGTATGAACACCATACCTATGAAAAAAATAACGTTTTTATGTTTCATAACATACATCCCTGTAATCATGAAGGACATGAATTTCGATACAACGAAGTTACCGCACCCACGCGTGCATTCGTCGGTGGTGGCAGACACAACGCGCGTAGAATAGTAGCGGCAACGGCGAAGCTTGAAACAGGATGTTGCTCTAAGACACCCGCCGCTACACCTTTGCCGGACACAATAAATGGTACATCCAGGCTGCTACCACGTCCCTCCGGTCCCATACCATAATAATTGTCGAAGGCGGTTTCATTGACCTGTGCCTCCGATGCCGTAACGACTACTACCGTATTATCCAACAATTTTTGCGTGGCTAACCAGTTTCGTAACGCTCCCACCAGTTGATCGTCGGCCTGCATCGCACGCGTATAAGAACCACTGGGAGCATCGGGCGCGGCACCCGCGGCACTTGCCACGCCAAAGGGTGGCTCTAGTTCGCCATAAAAAACAAAACCATTTGGATTATCGCTCATCGTTGAAATCATGTGTTGTGTTGTGCTGAGCCAGTTGGCACTATCGAATGTCAAACCGACCTGAGCCGTTTGCACGCCACGCGTACTAACATCGCTCAACAAATATTTTTGTCCGCCCAACACCGCTGTACTCATCCCGTAGCTTCGCGCCACATCGAACAGGCTCTCCTGCCCAAATTCAAGCTTCGTCAAGGTCGTATTGTACCAAAATGTCGTGTCTATGCCATCTGGTGTACCCCAAGGAGGCAATTGAGGCCATGCGTCATAGGCACGCCATGCTGGATACGAACCGCTAAGAAGCGCATACTGATCGGCTGGATGCCAGCCATAGGGTGCGACCATATGCGTAGCACGCGCACCACTAGCTGCCATTGCTCGTATGTTTGGATCATTCAGTTGTAGCGCAGCATCGTCGAACCACGACTCGGCATAAATACCGCTCGTATTCAGTATGACCACGTTACGAGCAACGTTTACGCCTCGTTGCCGTACTCCAGGAGCAGGTTTTGGTTGTATCGCATAGTGCAGTACTGCCCGTTGCGGCACAACCACATGTACAAATGTTGCCTCTGGATAGATAGGCTGTCCCGCTTGCATAAAATAACGAGCAATCGCAAGGTTGTAGCTTCCGGTCGCCAGATGCGGAAACGCGAATTTACCATCAATACCAGATACAGTCCGTAGTACAGGCGCGGTCCGCTGACCGAGAGTAGGGGGTAGCGTAATCCATACTGAGGCTCCACCTACGCGCTGGTCCGTTTGTGCGTTCGTGACGATACCATTTAGAGTATATCCACCGCTCTTGAACTGGAAGCCAGGTATCGTTCCAGTTGTTACATTCACTCCATCATCGCCATCACCATCGCTCGCGTCTCCCACTACTGGCTGAAACGCGGATGAGATGTGCGGCACAATAGCGATGTGAGGTGGAGATTGTGGTAGTTGTATCAGGATACCCGCGACGACCAGTAAGACGACGAGCAGCAAAAAGAGTACCTCACCCCAGCGACGTAATCGTCTCCTGGGGCGAGGGAACTGAATTTGTGGCCTAGTCGTCACCTGTGCCATTGACGTTCTCTGTCACTTTGACAATCTTGACCGTAACATTTTTCCATGTTGGTTGCGTCAGAGTACCCTTAATATCGTAGGTCTCTGTTGTGCCAGCTTTAACATCGTCCGTGTTCGTCGGCTTAGAGGTACCAACAACATTGCCATTGGCATCGGTCAAAGTAGCCTGGACGTAGATATCATGTCGCTTCGTATCCACGTTTTTCACTTGACCTGTCACCTCAAAATTGGTGCCAGTAGTCACCTTCGCCGTAGGATCGCCTACAAGTTGTGCTAGCGATGTGTGATTCGGATCGTTTGCGGTAGCTGTTGGCGTTGTACCATTCGAGCCACTATTGCTAGCACTGGTGGTACTGCCACATGCTGCCAAGAACATGACCAGTGTTAAGAGCAACAACGTTACTATAATAGCTTTGCTGTTTCGTGTAAATCGTTGCATTACGTAATTCTCCTCATAACAAATAAATTCTTCTTTATGATACATTGTGTTCACATTTATGCGCCTTCGGCGCATGAATGTGAACACAATGTATCACCGCAATGCGAATAAGCCATGATCGCCAACAGAGCCGACGAAAAGCGTGTCTTCGGACAAGGCAGGCATAGCCCGCAATTCTCCAAGATACACATGCCACTTGAGTTGACCATTCGCACCGTTCAACGTGAGAAGTGTTCCGTTGACACTTTCCACAAAGACATCAGCCGCTACATTGCCATTTGTCAGACGCACTACCGGCGTTCCGACAACAGCACTTGTATTCTTATAATTCCAGCACAGATGACCTGTGCTAGCATTCAAGGCTAGCACATTCCCCTGATAGTCGCCCAGGAAGAGTGTGTTTTGAGCAAGCGCAGGACCAGCTGCGAAGCCAGTACCAATACTTCCCGCGTGTGGAAGGGCAAAGGACCAGCGTATGTTACCGCTCTGGGCATCAAGAGCATAGACGTGTCCAGCCCATGTTGAGACAAAGACTAAGCTCAATTGAGCATCATAGACAGGCGAGCCGACTCCATGTGAGTCCACATTCTGCTCCCACACTTTGCGTCCTGTTTTCAAGTTGAGTGCGTTGAACTCGGTAGAGGCACCTAGTGCGGTAAAAACGAGGCCACTATCAAGCGATGCAACGGCAGGTTGACCCTGTGTAGGCCAGTAGTTGGCGAACACATCCTCCGATTTGAACTCCCAGTACTCCTCCCCATTTTGCCTGTTGAGACAGAGTAGGCTATTCGCTCCTACCGCAACCAGTAGCAACGAGCCTACTACCATCGGTGCAGAACGTACAGGAAGCGTTGTATCGACAGTCCACAGTGTGGCTCCCGTATCAAGGCGTAATGCTCGCAGAGCGTGTTCCTGTGCTGCGACGTAAACCACATTGTTAGCGACCGCCGCTGTTGCCGCGACCAGTGTATCGCCTAATGCTGTACGCCATTGCATTCTTCCCGTTTCTCTATTTACGGCATAGAGAATACCATCACCACCATTGACTAGCACCAAACTTGCCGTAACGATTGGCGAAGCCATAACAGGTCCATTCGTTTGAAAGAACCAACGCATACTTCCCATAATCGGGTTTGCAAGCGAAGCGGAAGTATTAGCGGCATCGTGACCAGCGAGAGGCCATGACGAGTCCGTCAAGCTCAGGCTTCCCGTTAATGCGGGTGCGTCGTGATAAAGTCGTTGCAGTTGGGGCAATACAGGCTCGCCACCGGCATATTGCGGCGTCGGCGTTGCGCTTACCGTTGGCGTTGTAGTCCACGGTGCAGCACAACTTGCGAGCAACAACAGACATAGACATGGCATCAAGTTCCGAATAGCACGACAGCACCTACTCAACCGCATACAACGTTCCTTCCACCGTTCCAGCATAGAGTCGGTGCATTTCCAGTGCAAGGTCACTACGCACATCACCCAGCGTAAGGTGCCAACTTGCTTTGCCGTTTTTCGTCAGCAGTGCGTACATAGTGTGACCGCCACTGATGTAGAGCGTATCGCCTGCTATCGCTGGCACACCTAGAATGGGAGCGTCGAGAAGATGTGCCCAGCGTAGTACACCATTCTGAGCATTTAGCGCGAGAACATCGCCGTTGTATGTTCCCACGAAAACAGTATCTTTTGTCGCAGCAGGAGAGCCAGCAATACCGTCGATTGGCATACCTTGTGGGAGGGCACGGTTCACGTCGTAACTCCATTTAAGTGTGCCACGACCGGTATCCAGTGCAAACACATGCCCATTCCAGGTACTTGCTATCACGTTTTGCCCTACGATAATCGGAGTCGCAATCAGCCGTTCACGCATGTTGTATGACCAGCGTTGCCGACCCGTTTGCAGCGAAAGGGCGTAGAGAATTGGCTTGATGCCTTGCGCCACGTAAACGGTATCATTCAGCACTGTAGGAGACGCTTGTGTAGGCCACCCATCGCCATTCTCATGAAAACGCCAGTACACATTGCCTGTACGAGCATCGAGCGCAAGCGTAGTAGCACCTGCATTTACCAGAAGCATGCCATTCGCATACGTTGGTGCTGCTTTAATAATTTCCTGCGTATCCACAGACCAGAGCAATTTTCCATTGGTTGCATCAAGAGCATCAATTTGTGTACGGTTCGCGGCGACAAAGACAACACGTCCCACAACTACGGCAGTCGTATCATTCAAGAACTGACCGATGTTGTGTTTCCAGCGTATAGCTCCCGTTGTAGCATTCAGTGCCAGCAGATTGCCACCTGTAGAGCCAACGTACACAACTCCATTTGCCAGGACGGGAGCTGAGAAGATGGAGCCACCTACATTCTGTTGCCACGCGATATGACCGCGCAACGACGAATGCTGCATTGACCCAGGATAGGTGCCGCTATGAGTCGCATCATAGCCAAAGGTAGGCCAGCCTGTTGTGTCGAAGCCAGCCACGAGCCACGACGATGCGATGACATATGGTGCAGGTGCCGCGTTGCCACAAGACACCATGACGAGAAGTGCAAGACACACAATGCCAACGAAAGAAAAATATCGAGTTGTCAACGCGAAAGGCCGCATACAAAAATAGGCTCTCTATGAAAACATTTCGGGATTGTATGAGACTCTGCATATATCAGCATCGAAGATACTGATATATGCAGAGTCTCATACAATTTAATGCGCTACGAAGTCCGAAGTTAGTTCGGGATTGAGTTCACCCGCTGATGATGAGAGATCGTTGCCATAGACAGTCAACACGCCCGTTGCCGTAACCTGCTCACCCAGCTTGAAGTTTGCGAGGTTGATGTTCTTCTGCGCGGAACTGTCGAAGTACACGATGCCCTGTACGCCAGTGCTATCGGTCAAGCCGATAATTGGCGGACTGTACTTGGTAATCGTCGAGACTGGAATAGTGACTAGCAAGCCGTCGATTGGCGAGTTGTATTTGAGCTGTCCCAACTGTTGCGTCGTGATGACAAGAGGTGCGGGTACAGGTCCCGTGCCTGTCTTGACAACACCGGTTGTATCGCTTGGATCGATCTCGATTTCGCCGTTGTAGTCGGTAAGTACACCCGTCACCGTTTCGACATCGCCAATCTGCTGACCTGTACCGCCACCAACATACACGCGAATACCGCCTGTGCTATCTTGGATGAACCAGTTGGAGCCGAGGCTACGTGTGACAGTGGCACCCACAACGGTAACAACCAGACCATTGAAAGATGCGTAGTTCTGGCGAAGCTGGCCTATCGTCAAGATGAGTTGTCCCGACTGCGCCTGTGCGCCGTTGTAGCTACGAATACTACCATGGCCTGTGAACGTCACCACTACCGCCGAATGCTGAATGGCACTCGAACTGATGATAGCAGTACCTGTAAAGCCTACTGGCAGCCCAGAAGCGGCGTCTCCTTGATTGAAAGTGTATGACGCTCCAGGAGCCAGCGAAGCCGTTGGCGTATTACCCGTCACCTTACCACTATTATCGAAGTATTGTACCTTCTCTGTGGTGGGCTTGGTGCCAGTGTTCGTGACGGTGATAGCACTTGTGACACCGTTCACACCATTCACAACCTGTGGCGCGTAGACATCGGTGTACAGCGTGAAGTCCTGTCCGCGCGTGACATTGTAGGCACTCACTCCACCCGCCGTTATGATACGCGTGATCGCTACAATTGGCTGGTCCGAAGTGATGAACGCTGAACCAGTAAACCCTACTGGCAAGCCAGCCTTGGCTGCTGAAAGCGCACCACTAGCACGCGCGGGAAGCGTGACCTTCTGTGTTGCTACAGTAGCACCATTCGTGCCGCGATAGGTGATCGTGACGTTCGCTGGCGTGTTCACGGTGTTCTGCGCGTCCAATTCGGTTGTCTGCCCGTTCACACCATTTTCGATGAGCGCAGCCGTGTGTGCGGTGTCACCAGCCGAGAACGCGTTATAGGTGAATGAGCGTTGCTTGCCGCTACCCACTGTGTAGACCGTCGCGGCAAGTGGCTCGGCAGGATTACTTGTAACTGTCGCGCTCGCCGTTGTACCACTTTTGAAACCTACATCTTCCGCGTTGATCTTAAAGCGTCCAAATGATGCAAGTGTCTCTTCTTGTCTGGCGATACGCTTACCCGCCGCATTGTAGAAGTCTACTGTAACCTTTGTTGCACACTTCGCACACGGCGCAAGATTGGTGATCGACAGGTAGCTATTCAGTTTGTTGACACCGTTCAAAATGACGGGAGCATACAGATTAGAACCCGTCTCTGCCGCGATATAACCCTCGATACTTTGTACGGGTGCGCCTGCGGCTGTCTCATTAGTGACAATTGACAGCGGTTGATCGGCCTGTATCAGGGCAGTACCGGAGAATCCGCTTGGTAAACCGAGATCGGCGGCATTGATGAGCAATGCACCATTTGCGGCTACTGGAACAGTATATTGCTTATTGACGACAACCTTTCCACTCGCACTGTACACAATGAGAGATGCACGCGTGGTTTGTGCTGTACCTGTGTTCTGCGCTTGAATTGTCGTGGTATAGCCATCGACGTTGTTTTCGAGCAAGGCAACATAGCCCTGACTTGGCGTCGGATTCGTCTGTGTAGGCGGCAATAACACCTTTGGCGGTGTAACGAAGAAATCCGGGATATAATTGCCGCGTGTATCGAAGGGTGAAGGTAGACCAAGCGAAGCCATTGCGTTGACAGAGGCATCGTCGATACGCATCTGTTTCGTATAGGTCGCGCCCTGATGAATGTTTGGTCCTTCTATGACGAAGGGGGTATGGCGCGTTGTACCAAGGTTAGGCTCCCCCGGTAGTGTGGGATAAAAGTTATCGAAGTTGGTCTTGTCGTTCTGCGCCTCGTCAGCCGTGATGATAATGCTCGTGTTCTGGAACAGGGTTGAATTGCCCTGTTTCGTCGTGTTCAAGTACTGCAACAACTGGCTGAGAGCCTGATCGTCCCAGATACTGGCCTGTGTATACGTCCAGCCATTTTCCTGCTTGCAACTTGTCACCCCTGGCGGCGCATCGGGGCTAACATTCTCGGTGTTAAAGCCTTCGGCCTGTGTCAATGGCGCATAGAGCAGGAAACCATTGGGGTTGTTGAGATGTGCCCCGATGAAGCTTGTCATCGAATTGACCTCTGCTGTCGGCACCGAGCAGGGATTGGGGTCGGTCAAGTTGACTTCATCAATGTTTGCATTCGTGATGTGACCTGCTGGATAGTCGTTACCACCGATGACAGCGGTGTTCATACCGTAGCTCTTGGCAACATCGAAGATTGACTCCTGCCCGAACTCTTCAGCGGTGCTTGCGCTACCGCTATACCATAGGTTCGTGTCAAGGGCTGGGTCGGGCTGTGTCCAATAAGCGGCGGGTCCGTCAGGTGTGCGCCACGATGGATAGGCACCCGTCGCCAACTGATAGTGGTCGATAGGCGAATAACCGTACTGCGTCCACTCTTCGTAGGCGTTGACACCAAGCTTCGCCACTGAATGTGTAGCAGGTGTCACAGTTGGATTGGCAACAGATTTCTGATCGCGGAACCAGGAGTCGAAGTACGTCTCGTCCATGTCCACCATAATGATGTTTTTCGCGTTGGTATTCCCGATAATGCGATAGCCCGGCGAACGCAACGGCGACAACTTGACGTTGATGGTCGCCGTAGAGTTGCCAATAGGAATCTGGCGCACAATACTATCTTTATAAAGAGGTGCCGTACCACTCACAGTCCAGCGACTCGCCGAAAGATTGTATGCTCCTGAATTCAACTTTGTGAATGAATAGACGCCATCCGCATTAGTATGCGTGTAACAGGCGAAACTACTCACCGTACCAGGACTAATGCCGATATATGCGTTCGCAATCGGCTTACCGGATTTCGAGTCGGTAATCTTACCTTGAATAACACCAGTACCCGTTCCTGCACGAGTACAAGAAACGGGATCGGTTGCTGCATTAGGAAGATCATCCTTATCGCCGAGTGAGGTTGTAGAGCGCCCTGGCTTATTCGCAGCTTGCACTATCAGACTGGAATTAAAAATAGTAAAGGCAAGCAACACGAGAATAGAGCCAGCGACAACGGCAGTAAGCAACACTCCTTTTTTGGAACTCTTTCGTAAGAGTTTTCGAGGAGAAATTGTAATCATGAATGTGCCTCCTCGCGTTCATCCTGGCTAGAGATGAACACGGCTCAAACAATAGCAATATACTTATGATTGTATTAAAGAGAAGGCGCAACAAACAAATGCTCATCAATTGCTATTCCGTATAATGCTTATACTTTGCATAGCTTATGCGCTAATTGATAAATTTTGTTGTCTAACGTCACTTCTATAGTATGATTGTTTTATGTTAAGCGTATGTTATGTCCATATTAAAAATGGCTACAAGCGGCTTAAAAACTTGTAAATATTTATGTAACCCTGAAAAAGATTCTCAAAACTGTAGAATTTGTAGACTATACTCAACATGCTTCTTTAGAAAGAGGAAACATTCTTCCATTCTCTTACGTGTTATAGAATGGCACTATGAAAAGAGAAACTATCTAAAAACGTAAAGAGAAAAGATATTTATGCGCGATATACATGGTAAAAAGCAAAATGAAGAAATTGTTCCTGGTA
>CAXUGH010000144.1:5842-12274 GCA_964250365.1 uncultured Ktedonobacteraceae bacterium | reverse complement strand
TCACGATTTTGAAGCGACTCACGAGTGAGATTTGTCAACGCCTGAATCATCGTTTTTTGCTCCCCTTGCATAACCCTCATCTCGAACTCACCCCGTCGGAAGGTGAATGGGAAGTTCGCTTTCAGAGCAGACGCTATGTATTTCCACGTACAGACGTGGTGGAACTTCCCATCGACAATTCGACGGCGGAACGTTTAGCGGAGTATATTTGTGGCGAGCTACGGACGATGCTTGCCGCGTATGACCTTTCGCGCCTACATACGATTATGGTTGGTGTTGAAGAGGCACCGACGCAGATGGCGTATTATCAAACGGAACTATAATGTGTGTGTTCTGGGCGCGATGATTGATACATTTACTCAAAACGGGGAACGGACATTGCTATGCTCGTCCGAGTGCGTGATACATCAGGCACCTACATATTCCTGACGTTTCCTAAATCCACCAATTATCCTATCTCTGTATTCTCTTTAAGAGATGGTGCGGCTGTTTGCGCGTATTGTTGCATGGTTTGGTGAATCAGGGTTTGGCGAGATGTGGTGAGAGGATTGCAGCTTCTGTAGGTTGCTTTGTATGCCTCAAAGTCCCATGTTTTGAAGAAGGCTGCGGCAGCAGCCTTGCCGCTTTCGTAGAGTTGTTGCGCTTGAGCTTGTGTGAGGTCAAATTGTGTTGCGGCGACGCCGTTGACGGGAATGGCGATGGTGCGTGCGAATGTTTCATCGTTCATGTAGAGTCGGTCGTGTGCTAACATCATGGTGCTGAATAATGCTTTGAGCATGGCGATGCCACGCGGTGCAGAATCATTACCATTATTACCACTATTACTCTCATTACTGAGTGTGTGTTGTTGCGAGGTATCGACGAGTTGAAAGCCAAAGGTGGGGAGAGTATCTTGCTCTCCGCGTAGATGTTCAAAGAGGAATAGTGGGTAGTTGCTCAACATGGCACCATCGACGATACAGCTAGGATTGCCGTTGGCGTCGGTAAGCTGCATGGGCATGAAGAAAAAGGGAATGCTTGCGCTCATACGCACGGCTCGTGCGACATCGAGGGCGTTAGGGTCGATGCCGTAGAGACAGGCATCTTGCGGAAGGCGGACTATACGGCCTTGCGTGATGTCCGAGGCGATGACGGTAAGTTTGTAGCGTCGAAAAAGGTTCGAGTTCTGTCTTTGTCTCGCTATGAGCAAGTCGCCGAATGTGCGTATACGCTTTGCACGCAGCTTTTCGCGCACAAACTCTTCGATGTAGGCACCGTCATACAGGCCACCGTGCGTTATGATGTTGAAGACAGAACTGATGTGCAACGGATCGTGTGCAGGTGAGGCGACAAAACGCGAGTAGTCGATTTCTTGCATACTGGCATACAGTTCCGTTGCTGTATAGCCCGCCGCGACAAGCGATGCGATAATCGCACCTGCCGAGGTACCTGCGATATAATCCCAGCAATAGCCTTGCTGTTCCGCGACTCCTAACGCGCCGACATGGGCGATACCACGTACACCACCGCCAGCGAAAACGGCGTGTGCATGTTGTAAAGAGGATTTAGATTGGGAAGTAGGCATAATGGAAAGACCTCCTGGGCAGCGTGGGAAGATGCTGCACGATGATGGGATGCGAGGATACAATGGAGAGAATGCAAGACAATAAAGCTCGCTTGCTTGAGAGTAAGTATAGCTGAAGAGATGGGAATTGTCTAGTGGGAGAGCAACAAAGTCAACCGTTGATGGATGGGGACGGACGCCCATAAGAGGCCACCCTACTATATGGCGCTCTTGCGTGCTTCGCACGTCAGGTATAGTAGGGTAGCCCCTAGAGGAGACGACTCGTTGGTCGTCACTGCACTTCGAGCTTGGCGAGTTCCTCGCGCATAACCATTAGCCCGTTCGAGGCGCGTGGGTAGCCTGCATAGACGCCGAGGAGCGTCGCAAGTGCCTCAAGCTGCTTGCGAGTGCAGCCATGTTGGATTGCCCAGCGCGTATGGGAACGTAGCTGCTGCTCGGCACTCCCCTGAGTGATCAATGCTGCGACGACAACGAGGCTGCGATCACGAAGGCTCAGTTCGTCATCGACCCACGCATCGGCTGCCGAGAGTATTGATTCCTTGCCGAAGCGCTCGCCGACGTGTTCGGCGAACCATGAAGCAACCTCTTCGCGCGGCATCTGGAACTGGCTCGCGTATGCCTCCAATCCTCGTTCGTAACGTTGATTAGTCACTACCGCGTCACCTGTGGACTGAGTGGAACTGTCATCCCAGCGTGAGTCGTGGTTTTCTGACCGTATGGGCTTGTTTGACTTCGATGGCAGACGATTTTCTTGAGTATTGAGAGTATCGTGTGAACTCATAATGGCTCCTTTCCCTCTCATTCCTTTATCGCACTTCTAAAAGTGGAGAGCTGGCAATTGCAGTGGTGTTCCTGTTAGCTCTGCGTATGCGTTGCGGATATCAAAAGGAATCCACAGGTCGTTTCCCCAATCCTTGTAACGTCCTTTAATGCTCTGAGCAGCTTCCTGGTCGATGACCTCAAGCACCTGTCCCCTCTTAACACGTCGCCTCACCTCCTCACGAACAAAGATCAGGAGGTCTTGCTCATTCTGCACCAGTTCGACTGTTCCCACATCGCCATACCCTGGGACTACTGTTGTCGGAGAAAGATTTAGCATAGAGGAAAGTTCCTCGATCCAGCGATTGATACTTGAATCCTGATTATCCAGAATTGGGAATAAGCGGTTCTCCACGAGGTCGCCTGTGAAAAGTATCCGCTCGCGCGGCAGAAAAACGATCTGGTCTCCACGAGTATGACCACCTATCAGTTCGCGTAGTATTACCTGCTTACTTCCAAGGTCAATGACTCTTTCCCCTTGATAGGTTTCATCCGGCGTCACAAACTCTACCCCTTCAAGTGCTTTTTGGACATCGGGTCCCATACTACGAAAGAGGTTCAGGTAGGAGGGTCCTTTTTCCCGTAGTTCATCTGCCTGAGTGGTATTGAGAAGAATGGTGGCCTGACCTTTGAAGGCTTGTATACCAAAAGCATGTTCTGGATGAAAGTGAGTAGTCGTAAGCAACAGTCGCTTCGATCCTGCCACCTCTCTTGCTTTTTGGAGTACCCGTTTGCCGTTTTCTATCCCTAAGCCGCTATCAACCACAAGTACGGCGTCCGTACCAATCACGATTCCAATATTAGGCACCAGATCGATATGCTGGTTAGGAATCACCACGACGCCAGGGGCAATTTCTTGAGCCAATTCTGGTTGAACCAGAGGAGGACGGTTCTGATATTGAGACATTTCTCTTCTCCGATCTTAACTATGAGTGTGAAAACACTGCTTCATGAGACAAAAGCACTCTTGCCAGTCGAGTTCTTCCTGAAAAATCCCTCTTATGGCGAAGCAGAGTACTTCGCATTCAGTTTGACAACATGAGAAACCGAGAATGATTGTTAAACAGTTCCCCATTGGATACAATACTACTAGATGCTCCCCCCAAGATATTGAACAAAGAGGGATTTCTGTTGGTTAGACCACATATGAAGCACATTGTTGAAAACAGGCTGAACTGTGAGAGGAATACATGGAGTTAAGGAAGATCAACGAGAGAGAAGACCCACGAGTGCTACGCACGCGACAACTGTTGCTGCAAGCCTTTTCTGACCTCTTCTCGGAAAAGGGCTTTCATGCGATGACGGTGCAGGATATTACTGAACGGGCAAGAGTCAATCGGGGCACCTTTTATACTCATTTTGAGGACAAGTATGCGATCCTTGAATATTGGCTACGTGAGCAATTTCAGCAGCGTGTTGCCAGTACCGTGCTGATCTCAGATACCTGGAACCTAAGCACCTTCCGCGTGCTTATTCAGAGCGTCGTTGAATGGTTCACGCAGTTACACCCGTTGACTCGATCAGCTGATCGGTCGCTGATTCCTCTCGTGGTGACAACCCTGCAAGAAGCCCTCTTTGAACTGCTCTTGCAAGGCTTCAAGACGGTCGTTGGCTCTGGACAGGATCAGCAGGTGGATTTGGAAACCGTTGCCTTAGTCACAAGTTGGGCGATTTTTGGGACTGGCTTCCAATGTTTCCGTCAATGGGACGAGCCGATGATGGACTTGCCACCAGAAGAGCTGGCAAGCCAAGCGACACGCGTGCTGATGAGTGGCTTAGCACAGGCATTGCCAGCTTTTTCACTCACGTAAATTGAGCAGCGAGAGAAGAAAGTCGCCCGTCGTTTTCCATTGCTAGGAGCAACCAAACATGGCACCCCACACAACCTTAAATGACAAAGAAACGGCTTTCGTACAACGCATGCGAGTCGCGCGTCTAGCGACAGCAGACGAACATGGCAACCCTCATGTGATACCAGCCTGCTATGCCTTCGATGGAACATATTTTTATATTGCGCTAGATGAGAAGCCTAAACGGGTCGAGGTGACGCGGTTGCAGCGCGTTCATAACATTGAGGTACGACCTGAAGTGTCGCTAGTGGTTGATCAGTATAGCGACGATTGGTCACAACTAGGGTATGTGCTGATTTTTGGGAGAGCTGAGTTGATCGCGCCGGAGCATGAGCGTCATGCGCCAGCACTTGAGCTACTTCGTATGCGCTATGTGCAATATCGAACGATGAATTTGGAGCGTAATCCAGTGATTATGATTACGGTGGATAGGGTGACAGCGTGGGGGCAGGGAATTAGGGTATGATGTGTTAATCTGTTTTTCACATTGGTCTGTTAAACTTTATTGCCATTAGACCTATTTTGACATGCAGTGTCCCTAGAATTAGTACTCGAAGGTATAAGGAAGACAAGAAAGATGACTCAATCGCAGAATAGCCAAACCAACCACTTATTAGGGTATCCAGATAGTACTCGTTTATTGATCGTCAATGCTGATGATTTCGGGAGGTCCCACGCATGCAACGCGGGCATTCTGCGTTCGCTCAAGGAAGGCGTGGTCAGTTCGACGACCTTGATGGTTCCCTGTCCCTGGGCGTTGCATGCTATGCAAATGCTCTCGGACCATCCTGAGTTCTCCTTTGGTATTCACCTGACCGTCGTCAGCGATGTGCCTCTGTATCGGTGGGGGTCGCTCACAGCAAAGGACAAGGTGCCCACCCTAATTGATGAGGCTGGTTTTTTCTACGGGTATGAACGCATTCCCGAATTTCTGGCTCAGGCCGAACTCTCCGAGTTGGAAGTCGAATTTCGGGCGCAGATTGAGGCAGTGCTTGCGGCTTCGCTCAAGCCAACTCACCTGGATTGGCACTGCTTGTATAATGGTGGTCGCGCCGATATTTTCGAGATGACTGTCAAGCTGGCAAAAGAATACGGCTTAGCACTGCGCGTCTTTGATCCATCGACAGGCGAAGCCTTGCGACACAAGGGCTTGCCTACCGACGAACACAATGTGGTGGATACCTTTAGGCTTGACATCGCTGGGAAATCAGCATGGTTTGCCAGAGCATTGCGAGAACTTCCGATTGGGCTGAATGAATGGGCAGCCCATCCTGCTCTGGATACTCCTGAGATACGCGCATATGAACCGGAGAGTTGGGAGAGGCACTCGACAGATCTGGATTTTCTGATCTCGCAGGAAGCTCGCGAAATTATCGAGCAGGAAGGAATTGTGCTGCTGAGCTACAAACCTCTTCAAAAAGTGTGGCAAGAGAGGTGTTCAAGCACTCCATAATACAAGAGGAAGATAATATTCTCATTGACATATAGTTCTCTATTTGATATATTTCTAATTAGTTTAACATCTAAATTGCAAAGAGGTTACGATGATCGAATTTGAAAGCGAACGTATGCGAATACGTGAGATTGTTGCCGATGACCTTGAAAGGTTATTGCCTGTTTTCTTGAGCAATCCCGATGCATTGGTGCAAACGGAGGGGTCGGATGGGGAGATTGGGAAGTATGACCTTGAGCGATGGCAACGCGATTGGTCTATTGCACAAATGATGCCAGGACGTCATATGCTGGGCTGTTATTTGAAGACAAATGATGAGGCGATAGGCTTTGCGGAATATGTCGAGATGCACGATAGGCTGGGACAACCTTGGTTTGGCGCGATTGTGATACGCAAGGATGTACAGAAGCAAGGGTTGGCTAGCGAGATTATGCATGCGCTGATAGAGCATATTGCTAAGGAAACGGGGGCGCCGTTGCTGTATGGTGGAGTGCTTGAGCAGAACGTAGCGGGTCGCGCACTGGCACAACGTGTAGGGTTCACACGCTCTACGCAACAAGCTGCACACCAGTTTCCGATGGGGAAGCAGGAGATTATTGTGCTAGAACGGGCTTTAAACTAAGACATTAAGGCTAGACTGGAAGCCCTTTGCCTTCAGTGAGATATTTGAGCAAACTTTCTTGCATAAGATAGTTCCATCCTCTTGTGCAGCTATTAAAGCATTCTATTTCTGGCACCAAACCTAT
>CAXUGH010000144.1:0-5742 GCA_964250365.1 uncultured Ktedonobacteraceae bacterium | reverse complement strand
AGTTCCATCCTCTTGTGCAGCTATTAAAGCATTCTATTTCTGGCACCAAACCTATGTGAGTCATGTCTATAGAGGCTCCATTCTTTTCTTGTTTAATTTCCCATACAATTTTTGTACCTGCCCATTCAGATGTATTTTTTACCCATCCCTGGAAGCTTTCAATTACATCCCAAACAATCCTTTTATCTGGATTCATTTCCGCTATTCTAATTTTGTACATGTCACCATTTCCAAAGTGAACTGTAAATACATCACTTACCTTTTTTGATTTTCCTTCAAAATCCTTTGCCCACCACTCTGAAACACGAGAAATCTTGTTGAATGCTGCTGTTGAAGTGACATGTGTAGCAATGCTGCTGTGGTAATCTTGTTGTTTCATGAGTTATTGCTTCCTTCCTCTTTCAGAGTTCTTTGTAAAGGCATCGTCATTCCTCCTCTTCGTTAAACAACTGCTGGCATGCCAGGAGTGCCCTTTCCCGTTTCCAGATAGGACTTCAGGCTATTCAGGAAATATTGCCAATTCCGGCGTGTCTGTTCATAGATCACATCAACATTGGCAAAGCTATCATGAGTGAAATTTACTTGTGTCCCGTTCTGAACAGGAGTGAGTTGCCAAGTGACACTCGTTCCAGCCCATTGTGGAGGGCCTTGCCTGGAAAGCCAACGAACTTTTTCTCCGTTGTTCAGTTCGGCAACCTCAAATTGAAGGACACCAGCGGGCGGACGGAAGCGAAATTCACCAAGTGAACCAACTTCTGGTTTGACTTGCGCCTCGTCTGCCCACCAGCGAACTATTTCATCCTGCTGAGTCAGTGCGTTGAAGACGCTCTCTGGGGCTGCGGCAATGGTACGTTCTTCGACAATAGCTGACATGGCTGATCCTTTCTCTTGAACATTCCTACATAAAAATACTTAACCATATAGTTAAGTATAAGGGAGAAAACGAACAGTGTCAAGGGCAGTGGCTTACTTAGGCAAACTGTTAGAAATCGGGGTGTATGGAGAGAACTTCCGCAAGCGCATTCAGCATAGTTTGCCAACCGAATTCAAATAGCTGACGCAGTTCTGGCGCATCAAGCCATTCCTGAGTTAGCACAACTTCCGTCACTGAATCTCGTTCGAGAAAGTCCAGCGTGACGATGGTTTCCTTGCCCTGTATGGCATTGCCCGACCAAGTAAAAACGAGTTTTTCAGGGGAAACAATGTGCAGATAGATACCAAAGATACAATCCCCGTTCTCTAAATCAAAACGGAAGGAGCCACCAACATATGCTTCAAGCATACTCACAGTTATGCTCATGCCTCTCGGCTTAAACCAAGCTTCCAGTGCCTTTGGCTCAAGCCAAGCGCGAAACACGCGTTGGCGTGAAGCAGGAAATGTGCGCCGTAGTACGAGAGTAGAGTTGCTATGAGGGGCTGGAAGGGTCATCAGCGTCTTGCTCCTCTTGTGGTGTAGTTAGCAGGTAGGTTTCCAGCGAGTCAAATTGTGCTTCCCAGAAGTGCCGATATTGTTCCAGCCAAGAGGCGGCTTCTTTCATAGGATTGGCAGCGAGGCGAAACCGATGCGTTCGTCCATCCTTCCTGTGCAGAATTAGATTGGCATGTTCCAGCATACGTAAATGTTTGGAGATCGCTGGCACGGAGATCGAGAAGGGACGTGCTAGCTCCGTGCCAGAAGCCTCACCGTGTGCCAAGCGTTCTAAGATAGCTCGGCGTGTGGGGTCTGCAAGAGCTAAAAAGATAGTATTTAGTTGCTTTGATGAATCGTTAACCACAGAGTTAATTATATGAGACTAGATGCGTATTTGTCAATCGCCATGTTTTCGCATCAACCTTGCAACCTCGGTTGCGTTTGTACCAAGTGTATCGCAATTCTCTTCAAGGGCAGCAATGACGTGCTTTTGATCTTCGGCGGAGCGGTTTTGGCTGAGTTTGCCTTTGCCTTCGAGTCGGGTGATCTCTATGGCGAAGCCGACGAAGCCTTTCATTTTTGAGCGCATAAATTCTTCTGAGTAGGCAAACGTCCAGGGCTGCTCGAACATGGCCTCGTGCTTTTGTACTAGCGTTTGAAGCAAGGTATACAAAGTCGTCAGGTCGGTTATAATGCGCGGTTTGCCGTAGGCATGAACAACAGCGTAGTTCCAGGTGGGGACGCTGGTGCTAAGGTTATCAACATACCAGGAGGGCGAGACGTAGGTGTGTGGTCCTTGAAAGATGACAAGGGCTTCTTGTGTGCCATCGAAGGCTTGCCATTGGGAATTGGCACGCGCCATATGCGAGAGGATTGTGCCGTATTGCCCTTGTTCAGTGTCGAGCAAGAAGGGAAGATGGCTGGCAAGCGGTACTCCGTCCTGCTGCGTGACAAGCGTAGCAAAGCTGTAGTTCTGCATAAGGCTATGTAGCTGTTTGAGATCGTCTTCACGGAATGCTGGTGGTGTATACATGGTCTCCCTCTTTCACAACGGCGCAAGTTATAGCATCATTGTAGCAGACGTGAAGCGAACAGGAAACAGCCAATTACTAACATAAGATTAGACTGGAAGACCTTTATCCTCGGTAAGATATTTGAACAAACTTTCTTACTGAAGAGTAATATCCTTCTCTTTCTTCCATGTTGATAGAGTGATATAATTCACGCCAAGAGGGGAGATATAAAGACTTCTGCAAAGCAGACTGGGATAAAGACAAACGTCTGAGACCCTTTATGATTCGATCTCCGCTTATCGTTGTTGAAGTACTCTCTCCTAGTACTGAACGATACAATCGGACAGAGAAATTTGCACGCTATACACGCTGTACAACGCTTGAGGTTTATATACTGGTAAGCCAGGATGAGCAGTTTGTCGAAGTCTATCGTCGTTCAACGGGATGGAGACAAGAACGTTTTTCCACACGTCAGATAATCAAGCTTGAGCAACTCGATCTGGAACTAGCCGTTGAGTCGATTTACGAAGATGTCCTTTAACTAAGGAAGTTGTTTAGTTGTACTGAGACGCTCGCTGAAACGCTCAAAGCCCATACGGTCAACCATTGCACGAACGCGACGGTAGCCGTCACCGTACACAGAGTTGGGGTTGCGCTCGATGTTGTGCGCGTGGTAGAGGCTTTCGGGCGTGTTCATCTCCGTGTAGAAACGATGTGAGAGCAGTTCACAGAAGCCTTCTTCCGCCCACATTGGGAGATTTGTGATACCCTGTACCAGCAACCAGACGTGCCCTAGTTCGTGAATGGTGACTCCTTGAAACAATGTCGCGGGAAGGCCATGTAGGACAGCGACGCCACCAATCTCGGTTCGCATCACGCGCCCGTCTTGTACATAAGTTGAACTCATGGTTGCGCCGAGTGCGTGCGGTTCGATGTGAGTGCTGAGGTAGCGTGCAAGTTTGGCACGATCCACTAGCTCAAGTTTCAGCGGTTGGTTGTTGTAGCGCAAATGCTGACGCCCCACCCATGCAATGCATTGTCGGAAGAGTGGCTGCGCCTCTTCGGTTGTTTCGATAGCGGTGGATCGGCACACAGGACAGCGCATACTTTCGGGTGTTTCTCTGCTACGCTCCTGTTGTTGCGGCGAAATCAGGCGACCACAGAAATCGCAGTGCGGGTACTGACTCTCGTGTTCTTTACAAAACTTTGTGCCCCACGAGTCGATGAGATATTCGCCTGAAAGCGGCTTGCTACAATAGGCGCAGCGCGGCGCGAGATATTCTTGAAAGCAGGTTGAATGGTAGGGCTTGCCGTCCTGAACGTTGAAGCTCGTATCACGTATGGGCTGACCACAGGCACCACACACAAAATGCTCTGGGTGCCACGTTGTTCCCAAAGCGGAGAGTATGTTGCCTTGAATAGGTTGACGGCAATAATTACAAATGGGTTGTTGCATGGATGTCCTGAATGTTGGAAAAGATATATTTACATGAGTAGGCTATAGTAATCGTAACTGCTAATTTCTCTAAAGCCACACGATTGATAGAGCGAGAGAGCGTTGCGGTTGTCCGTTGCGACCTCAAGCACGATATGGTTTTGACCGCGTGCAAGGATTTCTCGAATAGTTTGTGCGAGTATCTGACGACCATAGCCACGTCCGCGATACGGTGGCAGAACGCCAAAGCCCGCGATATAGGCTTCCTGAGCGTTAAGAGATACGTCGAGTTTGCCGATAGGAGTCTCGTCAAGTGAAGCAATGAAGACCTTGCTTTTGGCATCATCTATTTTCTTCGGCGAGTACCATGTGACATCAGGTTCGGGCATATCAAAGGAGATGGCGGTAATATGAGCAAGTATAGGTGCATCCTCGGAACGTGCGACTCTAAAGTGCAAGCGTGTATCCAGTTGCGGCAAAGGTACAATCTCGGCTAGCTCCATTTTGTATTCTGAATGCTGATATTGTGGCTGTAGCGAAGCGGCAAAGCCTTGACCAGATTGAGAGTTGTGTTCGACAATTAACAGGAGTGTAGGTATATGACGGCTCTGACACTCTTCGCGTGCCGCTGTAAATAGCTGTGTAAAGATGCCGCGTCGCCGATACTCAGGATGAACCATGCCGCTTCCTTCGCCCTCAATGGGGTTGAAGCTAAAGAAGGCAAGAAAACCGACAAGCACACCATTTTCGTAGTAGAGAAAATCGTTCGTCTGGTCGTGCGGACGCGAACGCAGCGTGTCCCAATTCAGCTTCATATGCAACTGCTCATATGCCTCACAGATTGAAGCAAGATTTTCTATTTCGGCAAGCTCTTCTTGCATCAAGCCTTGTCTCTTGTATAGACCTTGTTTGTCTACCGTTACCATACAACCTCTTTCTCACAAAATATTGTATCTGTTTCATAGCTCATGATAATATACGATTACCAATATTGCTAGTTGTAAATCAGGAGAGAAGAAACCGTTCAAAGGTGTGAGCGACAAAGAGGCAAGGCAGTACGATTTTATGAAGGCACATCCTGAATGAGCTGTTCGCGCGATGTGCGCGAAGCGTGATGCATGAATAGGAAAGGAGAACAACCATGAGAAAGCTCTGGGTGAAGGCTTGGATAACTCTCGATGGCGTCTTTGACGCGGACACGATGGATTCCTGGTGGCCTCCTGCCAATGAGACTACTGTGGATGAAGCGAGGAGGATGGAGTACATTGTGGAGGAGTACTCGAAAGGCGATGTGTACTTGCTCGGACGGACCACCTATGAAATGCTTTGGCCTGGCTGGTCCACACAGACGACCGGCGATGGTCCTGGTCCGATCCTCAACCGCATGAAAAAATATGTGGTCTCGACTACGCTTGAAACCGCTCCCTGGAAAGAATCCATCATCATCCGAGAGAATGTGGTGGAAGAAATCACCAAACTGAAACAGCAGCCGGGCAAAGACGTGATTATCGATGGTAGTGCCACGCTTGTCCAATCGCTGATGGGAACGGATCTCATCGATGAGTATCGGTTCTTAGTTGTGCCCTACATCATGGGAAGGGGAAGGCGGTTCTTCCCTGACGGGACGCCTCCGACGAAACTGCGGCTTGTCGAAAGCAAGATGCTTAGTGGTGGGACCCTTGCTCTGATCTACCAGCCTGACAACAAATAACCGTCTAGTTTTAAAGAAAAACATCACAAAAAGGGCAGTAGACAAACAAAACGTGTTTATTCGATTGCGCAACACCGTTTTTTTTTTTTAATAAATATTTTTTATTTGTCGCGAGAGACAAATGCAACTCCTGCAACATGTGGACCGGCATAGGTACCAATGACGGCTCCAA
>CAXUGH010000143.1:0-12343 GCA_964250365.1 uncultured Ktedonobacteraceae bacterium | reverse complement strand
GGGAGACCCTTGCGGTCTCCCTGCTCTTTAACTTATGGAAAGGATGAACAGAATGAGCGTAACTCCGCAACGGCTCTACCTTTTTCAACTATCTACTGCAACTGTTCCCGTAGCAGAAAACCGTACTCTCTCAATGGTGAGCGGTTGCTATCTCGTCGAGATGAGCGACGGGAAACGTATCTTGATTGATAGTGGACTTCCTGCGGATATCCCACAATCACCAGGTATGCCAGTTCTTGAGAACGAAAGGAATGTCATCGAACATCTTGCCAGTCTCGGCCTACGTCCTGATGATATCAATATCTTAATTTGTACTCACTTTGATGTGGACCACGCGGGATATCATGACGCTTTCACTAATGCAGAACTCATAGTACAGCGCGAACACTACGAACTGGCGCGAAGTGGATATGCACGTTTTGCTCCTGCGCGTTCGCATTGGGATTCTCCATCTCTACACTATCGACTAATTGATGGCGATACCGAACTCCTTCCAGGTTTAACGCTAATTGAGACCAGTGGACATACGACTGGGCATCAATCCGTTCTGGTACGTCTACCGCAAACTGGTTCTATACTGCTAGCCATTGATGCCGTTGTGATGCAACGTCTGTTTACTCCTGAGCGTCAAGCGTGGCCTATGGATGAGAACGAGGAGCAACTACGTGCCAGTACACGTAAACTCCTGGGTATAGTCGAGCGAGAACATGTCGCACTTGTTGTCTTTGGTCACGATGGCGAACAGTGGAAGACGCTCAAGAAAGCACCTGCCTATTATGAGTGATGTCCTCAAGAGAGAACGTCCCTTGCGAGCGATGCATTGTTCGCAAGGGACGTCCTCTCTTGAGAAGCTCATTTTTGCCATTAGCCCGTGATGAGCGAAGAGGCTCCATCGATCCAGACTTCGGTGCCTGTGATGTGGCTGGCGGCATCGGAGACAAGGAACGCGACCAATTCTGCTACCTGCTGAGAAGTTGCTGGCTTGCCGTCACCTAACGGAATTTTGCCTTTAGGATACTCGACTGGAAACTTGATCTTCTGCACATCCTTCTGTTGCGTGTTCTCGCTAATCTCGGTCTCGGTCTGGCCTGGGCAGACGACGTTGACGCGAATGTTCTGTGGTGCAATCTCTACCGCCAGCATCTTCGCCATCGCAACCTGACCCGCTTTGCTGGTCGAGTACGCCGTCGCGCCCGTGTTGCTAAAGACACGCGTGCCATTGACCGAAGCCGTAATCACGATTGCTCCACCCTGCTTTTTCAGGTACGGAACCGTGTGTTTGATGGTCAGGAATGTACCCGTCAAATTGGTGTTGATGGTGTTGTACCAATCCTGCACCGACAGTTCTTCAATTGGTGCCCATACGCCGTTAATACCAGCATTTGCAAAGACGATATCAAGGCGACCAAATTTCTCGATGGTCTGTTGTACGGCGCGTTGTACCTGCTCTTCTTGCCCGATATCAGCAGTAAGCGAGAGTGCCTCCTGTCCGCCCTTTTGAATTTCATTCGCTGTATCTTGAATCTCTTCGGCGGTGTTACTGATAACCGCGACGTGAATGCCCTGCTGTGCGAGCAATACAGCAGTCGCCTTACCAATACCAGAACCGGCACCCGTAATCAGCGCAACTTTCCCTATAGATGCCATTGCAATATATCCTTCCTATCTCTATAAGACTGAACTTTTACGTAAAAGTGTATTCACCCTTTGCACGTTTTTCTAAAGCTGAGTGTTTCATGTTTACAGTATATCGACGAGGGGATGTTCCGCGAAATATTTGCCCCAACTCGGTTGTCTGCCATCGTTATCTGTAAAGCCGTATTCCTCTGCCAAGTCCCACGAAGTCCATGTTTTTCCTGCTTTTTGCGCTACCTGAGGGTCCGAGGCTAATGCCCGTACCGCACGCCCAACGAAGAAGGGCGTCTCAGATGCTATAAAGTATGGGTCTTGCTTCGTCGCATCTTGCCAGTTAGCCTCGGTGACGCCAAATTTATCAAGTATAGCCTCTGAACGTAGATAGCCAGGAGTCACGGCAAGTGCGGTAACGTTATACTTGCGTAAGTCGTCCGCCATTGCCTCTGCGAGATGAATAGCTGAAATCTTGGCGAGGCTGTAGAAGAGATTGCCGCGATAGTGATAATCTTTGCCATCGGTAATTTCAACGACGAGTCCCCGACGACGCGCGACCATAAGCGGCACACCATAGTAGCTTGTGATGATATGTGAGGAGACCGCGCGTTTCTGCATGAGAAGTCCGTCCTGTAGGGAGCATTCCCAGAACGGTTTATCCCACTGCGTCAGTTCGTCGCCACCCCAAACATCGTTCACCAATATATCGAGTTGTCCGTTCTGTTCTTGCTTGACACGCTCAAAGAGAGCCTGTACCTCGTGTTCGATTATGTGGTCAACGCGAACGGCGATACCTGTTCCACCGCGTGTCGTCACCATCTCCGCCGTCTCTTCGATAGTTTCGGGTCGTCCCTTCGTTGCACCCTGTCCGCGTATGCTCCGTCCTGTAACATAGACAGTTGCGCCCGCCTCTCCTAGCATAAGCGCGATACCACGTCCCGCACCACGCGTTGCACCTGCGACAACAGCTACCTTACCCTGTAACGTTTTTTCGTGTGTCTGCTGCATTATTGCTTCCTATGTAGTATTGCAAATTCTTGACACACGAAGTATAGAGGATGCCATAAGACATCCCCTGTCATATTTTCCCTACAAAAACTAAAAAATTCTACGCCCGCCGCTTACTGAAATCATTTGACCTGTAACCCAACGCGCCTGTTCTGAGGCCAGGAACACGATCACATCAGCTATATCTTCTGGTTGCCCGACGCGTTTAAGCGGCGTACCCGCGATAATCGCCGCCTCTTGCTCAGGACGAATCCACCCCGTTTGCGTCGGTCCAGGCGAGACGATATTCGCAGTAATGCCATACTGCCCTAGCTCGAATGCGGCTGCACGCGCATACGACTCTGCCGCGTACTTACTCGCTCCATAAGAGATGGTACCGCCAAATCCTGGGGCACCATCTGTGCTGATGTTGATAATACGTCCCCAAGAATAGCCCTGCTCTATGCGTCGCCGTGCAAATTCCGCGATCAGCAACGCTACCGCGCGAGCATTGACCGCGAAGTGACGATCATTTGTCTCCGCCGTAATCGTAAGTGTCGGGTAGCCATCAGGTGCGAGTGTCGTAATGCCTGCACTTGCAGGGATAAACGTGTTTTGCTCACAATAGTCCGCATTATTGACAAGCACATCAACCGGACCAAAAAGAGCCTCTGCCCTATCAAACAACAGAGGAATCGTCGCCGTATCCGACAAATCGGCCTCTATCCCCTCAACTCTACCACCAGCAGCGCGAATCGCCTGAATAACATCATCGGCAGATTTCGCTCGCGCCGTATCATAGGTATCTAACTCCGTCTCCCCCTCTGCATATCTATTCATGGGAGGAAGGCGCAGATAGCTGACAAGCACCGCCGCACCCTCTGCCGCAAATGCTTTAGCCGTTGCCGCTCCGATACCATGATTTGCTCCTGTAATCAAAACAACCTTGTTCTGCAATCCTGTCTGTACCATGTCAAAGTCTCCTCTTTTCTCTGCAATATCGCTACAATAGGAAAGGAAATGGCGACAGGTAGGTCTGAAAACGTCCGTAGGAGCCGTAATTATTGCTGCATCCACTATGTCATCTAATAGGCGTAGGGGCCTGATTTATCACGCCCTCGGACGAGCGAAGCAATGTCCGTTCCCTGCGTTTTTAATGGATGCACCGATCATTACGCCCTTTGTTTGTTATGCAAAGACGCGATGGAAGTTGCGAATGGAAATGGCGGAAGGCAAGACGAGAGAGAAGCAACCACACAAGCGGCACAAACAAAACATTGCTCACAATCTACAGACTGTAACACTCGTACAAAGCTGTACAAGCGAATTGTCCTATCTGTCGCGGAACGAATGAATTGTTACTTAGTAGTGCCACCCATTATTGTGTGCTATCTCCTTGTGAGGTGTACTAGGAATATGTGTATGAGGAAAGTATAGTGTGTGGGATGGAGAAAGTCAATATATTGGACTTCATATGTTCGTGATTACTCTTGTTGTTATGATAAAAGTTCGTTCTCATCCTGTATAGAAAAATCTTCTTCGGGATTTATGTCTTCATAAGCCTCAGCTACCATGAAGCGAACACCGAGGCAAGATAGCTCAATGTCCTCGTCAGCCCCGAAGGAATAATAGACCCATTTGTTTTGCTCTTTTCTATAGAGTTCTATTTTGAGAGACCTTGAACTGACGAGCATATATTCCTCAATAGTGGGATGGGATGTATAGTTTTGGAGTTTCCAGGTACGATCTTTAAGTTCTGTACTGGGGGAAAGGACTTCGACAACCACGCGCGGAGATTGCAGAAGATCACCGGTCCCTCGGTCGCGTGGGTCACATGTCACTGTAACATCTGGGTGGAAGTAACGTTCTTTGGAAATAGCTACCTTTAAGTCAGAACTATAAACTCGGCATTGCTTGCCACGAAGCAAATTCCAAAGAGTCCTTTGAATATTTGATTTAATTATATCGGAGTTAAAAGTACCTCCCGCTATCGCATAAACGTAGCCGTCAACATACTCGTAGCGTGTGTTGGAATCATTTCTTTCCAGAAGAAAGTATTCTTCCACGGTCATAGTATGTCGGTGTTCCAGTGCCATAAGCGTTTCCTTTTTTTCTATGTCTATCGCAACGGCATTGGCTAATTGTAACATATTTGTGGGGGACGTTTTAAGAGTCTTTAGTGGAATTTGTTAAGCCCCTATAGTTGTAGACTAAACTACTCAGCAGTCCAAAATGTCACTTTTTCCTATCATACAACGTGTTGCTTTTCGGAGTGCTTATCTCGCACTTCAAGAGAACATCAAACCAGAAGAAGCGATTTGAAAGAAGGTTACAATGTTTTTTCATGTGCAAAAACTGATCAATGAGATCATTCCCGATGAGCCAGATCCAGCAGCGGCTAACGCACTCCAAGAGGGGCTAGGCGGTCAGTTTGGTGAGATGCGAACGATGATGCAATACCTTTTCCAAAGCTTTAATTTTCGAGGGAAGGCGAAGCCATTTCTCGACTTGATACAAGGTGTTGGCATTGAGGAAATCAGCCATGTCGAACTGATTGCAACAACAATTAACCATCTTCTTGACGGCTCTCCACGTTATCAGGGAAAAGAAATGGGTGACGGGAAAGGTTCTACACCGCTGAATATGGCGTTAAACCACGGCAATATTCATCACTTCCTCGTTGGCGCACAAGGGGCTATGCCTGTTGATGCCGCGGGTAATCCCTGGTCTGGTTCCTACGTCTATAATAGTGGAAACTTGACGCTTGACCTGCTCTATAACCTGATGCTTGAGGCAACGGGCCGTTTGCAAAAGTGCCGCATTTATGAAATGACCGAGAACAAGACTGCTCGCTCTACCGTTGCGTACCTGATTGCACGCGACGAAGCGCACGAGAAAGCGTATGCCAAAGCACTAGAGACGTTGGGCGTGAAGTGGGGCAATGTCTTACCAATTCCTAAGTTTGACGCCTCCAAGTTTCCAGAAGTAAAGAAGTTGATGGATATGGGCATCAACAATCAGCAGCATCATTGGCGGCTAGATGGTTCGGAGATGGGACAGATATTCAAGGGTTCTTCACCAGGCAATGACGGTGAATTAGTGATGACCGAGCATCCACCAGAAGGAGTGCCTATTGTGCCAAGTCCTGAGAGACCCGAAGAGTTTTCACCTGGACTGTCCCCTGAAATCATGGAACTAGCAGAAAAGATGCTCAAGATATAACTCTCATATCTTCTATCTTCGAGCAAAAGTTTTACTAAGAACTAAAAGCCCCTCAACCGACTGTACACACGGCTTGAGGGGTCGTCCTATAAATAGGGGGTGCCGCGAGGGGGACTCGAACCCCCATGCCCGTGAAGGCACAACGCCCTGAACGTTGCGTGTCTACCAATTTCACCATCGCGGCTTATGATGTGTTCCACGTTTCTTTCGTGCGAACATTGCAATATTACTGTATCCGTTGCGACTTGTCAAGCTTTTTGGAGTGGCTGAAAAACTCTGCTATTTAATCACTTTTTTCTCTCCTGTGAACGTGATATAATAAACGTGTTTCCCAGACTGTGGCGTGGCATTGATATGTCCATAAGAAGATGTATGCAATGGCAAGTGCGTAGTATTTTTGTGTCCTTTTTCTGTCTCGTTTTGATGCCTGACGATACGGAGGCATTCTGGAAGGGTTCGTTGTTATGCAGGATTCATTCTCTTCGATCAGTGCAGCTATTGATATTGGGAGCAATACTATTCATATTGTTGTCGCTCGGTGCGCTCCTGATACGCTGGATATCCTGGCGGACGAGGTTGAACTGGTGCGTATCGGCGAGAGTGTGAATGCGACGGGGGCTATCTCGCCTGAGAAGCTGAATGCTGCGCTCGCAACTCTGCGAGCATATAAAGAACTTGCCGAGCAGCATTCCGCGTCGCCGATTTTTGTTGTGGCGACGGAGGCGATTCGGCAAGCCACCAATAGTAGCGATTTTATCGAGACGATACGCCGCGAACTGGATTTAGAGGTGCATCTGATCGAAGGCACTGTGGAGGCGACGTTGACCTTTTGGGGTGCAACCTATGAGCGCATGCACCAGCCCGATGCGCCGACACAGATAGGCGTGATGGACCTCGGCGGCGGTAGTACTGAGCTTATCACTGCCAAACACGAGCAGATTACGTGGCGTACCTCGGTTCCCGTTGGCTCCGGCTGGTTGCATGATCGTTACCTGCCCTCTGATCCACCCACTCACGATGAGATTAGCGTTGCTCAAACCTTTCTCTCTACCTACTTTCATGGTATGGCTATCAAGCAGGTGCCATCGTCGCTGATTGTGACAGGTGGGAGCGCGAACTCGTTGTTGCGTCTTGCCCACAAAGCTTTTCGTATCGACGAGGCCGAGATGCGCCTGACGCGCGAAGATATTGTGCGTTGCGAGGGCTTGTTACACGCGTTTCCAGCGGAAGAGATCGCGCAACGCTACGGGCAAGTTGCTGGACGTGTGCAAATTCTGACGGCGGGTGCGTTGATTATTCGTGCGATTATGAACCGTTTCCACCTTGATGCGGTGTGGGTGAGTCCGCATGGTATTCGTGAAGGTGTGTTACTGGCCTATGCGCGTTATGGCGAGCAGTGGTTACAGCGCGTGGAGGAGCTTGCTAACGAAAAGCCTCATGATAATGCGTCCAAGAATGCGAAGAATGACTCATCTGCTGAGACGTTTGCACAATCCGGGCAACGTCTCCTGCGCGAACGCACGAAAACGTTATTGGATTGGCGCGATGATGTACTTCAATCCGATGATATCGAGGCGGTACACAAAATGCGTGTGGCGTCGCGTCGTCTACGTGCCACGCTCGATGCGTATGAAGCCATTTGCGACCCTCAACCGTTCAAGAAAGTGTATAAGCAAATTCAAAAAATAGCGGATATGCTGGGCGATGCACGCGATACCGATGTGATGATTCAACATTTACGAGAGCAACAGGCGCATTCATCGAACGAAATGCAAGATGGTATCCAATGGTTCATCGAGCGTTTATCTGCTTATAGACAGCAGCATCAACGCGTGTTGGAAACGTTTTTTAAGAAGTTTGATGAGCAAAAGTTCAAACAAGACATGGCACAGTGCTTGTCGGAAGAGGAGGTAGGAAGTGGCAAAAGCTAAACCTGTGATGGGCATCGAGGCGCAAGTTTCCACCTCGACGAATGCACGTAAAATTGCCCGTACCCGCCTCGAAGAGATGTTGATGTGGGGGCAGTATGCACATGATCCACAACGCGTTAACGAATTGCACGATCTGCGGATCGCGGCGAAACGTTTGCGTTACACGTTAGAAATATTCTCGGACGTGTTGCCCGAAGGAACGGATGCGATAATCGAAGAGGTGACGCAGATACAGGAAGAACTTGGCAACTTGCATGATGGCGATGTCATGATTGCTTTACTAAATCTGTGTCTGCAGCAACAGCAACAAGAAAATAGTAATGGTACAGCACAACATAAGAATAATGGAAAACAGGCGCATGATGCAGCTATAGCCGCGCAAAGGCAGACTGGAAAACATTTGATAAACAATGTGGAGCTGGTGATGTATCTACTGGATGCTCGCACGGCACCATCGCAAGAGCAACGGCAAGGTCTCGAACAACTTTTGATGTCTACACAACAACGCCGGAGAGACGAGTATGAGGCGTTTCGAGCGCACTGGAATCGCTTGCAAACACAGAATTTCCAGCGCAAGGTGCTTGACCTGTTAGATGCATAGTATTCGGTGATATACTTATAGACGAAGGCGGAACTTCAAGCATGATGTCACATTCGATTGAAGAATTAGGCTGGTGGCAGGACATACAGCCGACAAGAGAAGAGTTACACTTGAGCGGGGGGCTACTCGTTGAAGATTGGCCTCATGCCCGTCAAGTCATGCGTTTGTCTATACAGTTGTTTAATGCTACACGCTCTCTGCATCAACTAGATTCGCAAGCTCTGCGTATGCTTGAACGTGCCGCATTTCTGCATAACGCTGGCATGCTCATTGAGACACGCCGTCATCACAAGCACTCGTTCCGTCTGATTAAGGATGCACAGTTACCAGACTTTACGGATGAAGAACGCTACGAAATTGCTTGTATCGCACGTTATCATCGTCGCGCTCTACCTAGTAGCGATCATGCCGAGTTCGCAGCCCTCACTCGTCCCGCTCGCAAACGTGTCTCCATATTGGCCTCGCTCGTCCGCATCGCCGACGCCCTCGATTATAGTCACGATGCTCGTGTGTTACGCGTCGCCACCGAACCCTCGCTCTCTAACGACAAAATCTGGACCATGCTGCTCTGGGTGCGCTCCCTCGCAGATCTCGACTCTGAGATAGAACATGCTTACGATAAAGCCGACCTCTTCGAGAAGGTCTTCAAACGCAAGCTACGCCTGATTGTACAGGATGGTCGGTACGCACAATCGTCGTGAGTGCTATATAGATTGTGATGAATTTTGTATTTCGTAGGGACCAGATTTATCGCGTCCTAAGCCGATTTATCGGGTATAGGTCGGTAATGCAGAATCATATGCGATAAATCACACAACGGATGCGATAAATCTGGTCCCTACGAAATTTGTTGTGGCACAATATTCATCACCGTATCGGTGTTATCGTTCTCGGTGTTACAATAGGCACTTGTGGTATCACTGTTGGAATTGCTGTTGGTATAGATGTAGGCGTTGTGGTTGGTGTTGGTGAAGGGGCTATGCTGGGTGACGGTGTGACGGTCGGCGTAACGGTGCTAACGGTCTGAAGCTGCACGGTTGGATTGCCGCTTTGCGAGAACATTCCTCCCAGCGTTGCCATATAGTTATTGAGAAAACCTTCGACCGCGAGACCAAATTGCGTTTGCGTAAAGTCGGTGATGGCTTTGAGTATGCGGTCGCGCGGCACGGCCTTCCCCTGTATTTTCCATAGCACATTCGCTAATGTCGCTTGCTCGCTACCATCAGAGAGCAGCGATGCAATACTTTGGGCGCATGCGTATGCATAGGGAAGTACCTTTGATGCGTCTTGTGCTGTCATCAGAGCCTGTGAATAATTTTCGGTGAGCGTGCTGAAATCTTGCATATTGCTCACAGATGAGAATATATCCTGTAACACTCCCGTTTCCAGTAAGCCTATCTGCACATTGCTCTGTTTTTGCCCCAGTAGTTGTAGTAGCATTGTGAGAACATCAAGCGTAATCGCATGCGACTCCATTGGCGAAAGCTGTAGCTGTACCTGTTGACCTGGACCAGAGAACGCGGCTTTGAGCTTGAGCGTCTCGAAATGATAGTTGCCATTCCAGGAGTCGAACGGCAACACCTGTGCTGGCGGCAGTAATGGCGTTGCACCGAGAAACGTGTTCGAGACCAGATCGTTCGCCGGATTTGCCGCCGTCGGCACAATACCCGTTGGTGTGGATGAGAGCGTGATACCATACCACAGCGACGTGCCGTTTTGTAAACTGAAACGCGCATTGCTCGGATCGCTAATATCATCGGTCGTAAGCGTAACTAATGGCACGCGAAAATTGTTGCTCGTGATTGTGACTGTATATGGCACGGGTGCGGTTGAATGTGCGGGAATGCTGGCTAGCAAGCCGATGATGAGCATGGTGATGAACCAAAGCGAGATTGATAGGTATAGAAGGTATTTCTGCTTTACATTTTTCATCTTACACCTCATCCTCATCGTCCATATCATCCTCATCGTCGTCTGCCCGTCTTCTACGGAGTCCTGCTAGCAATGGACGCCGTTTCTTTTGTGGCGTTGGGGCTGGAAGTGCCTTGTGTACTATCGTTTTGGGTACAATTTCCTCTATAAGCGTGTCCATCTCCTCTTCCTCACGCATACGTCTTCTACGGCGTCGCACGAACAGAATTGTAACAAAAAGCACTATCGAGAGCAGGAGTACGCCACCTGCAATACCTAATACAAGAGGTGACAGGAGTGCATTTGTCTGCTTTCCATTGTTAGAATGTTGGATAGGCAACACTTGCTGGGTTGGTAGCACAATCGTATCTGGTGGATGTTTGCCAGCTTTGATAATCGCCAGTGCCGTTGCCTCTATCTGCGGCACTGGTGTTGGTAGAAGGCTTACTGTGTTGGCTACAACCAGTATTTCGCCCGCCATATGTTGTGCTGGTTGCGTTGCATGGTACTCATGCGCTCCCAAACTCCCAAACGTCGTGCGCCATTGTTTACCAGCGGCAACGGCTGGCGAGGAGAAACTATTATCGGAAGCGGTAAGTGCATATGGCGTACTCGTCTTGTTGATAAAAACAACGGTATCGTACTGGTGAATAGTGAGCAAAGCTGGTGAAAATCCTGGAGCCTGTGCAGGTCCGACAATTTGCACTACTGTAGTGTCGCCAATTGCAGATACGGGATGTGGAAAGAGGAAATAAACGCTTGCGAGAAATATAAATAGTAATGTCACGATAAGCAAGGGCACTCGCAAGGGGACGCCCCTCCCATATGACGCATGATGAAAATTGTATTCATGTATGGGAGGGGCGTCCCCTTGTGAGCATTCTATCCCCTTATTTACACGCTTATTGTTGCACCTATTATTTTTAGCTAGACTCTTCATCCCTGTATCACCGCTTTCACAAATGTACACTTTTATGATACAGGGCAAGAGCAAATGGAAGGTTTACAGCACCAGTGGATTATCCTGTGGCATATCAGGGGTGAACTCGTGTAGCACGATGCTGGCATTACAGGACTCGTCAGGAGCTATCCACAATACTGGGCGTGGGTAGTCGGGATGCTCTTTGTAGGTATAGGTGACGTTGTTGGCGTCGAGAAAGCGACGTGAGGCCGCGAGATTTTCGACGGCAAGCGTGATGCGACATAGGCTTTCACCGAATTGTTGAATATACTGCGTCAACGCCCCTGGTTGAGGTAGGTATTCGGCACCATCGCTAGGATCGAGGAAGGTGGGGAGCGGCATGGCTAGCTCAATGCTCTGCATGCTCTCGCCGAGGCGAAATGCGACGAGTGTAGCATCCCACGAATCAACCTCGCCGCCATACGCATCCGAAGCTTGTAACCCATAGATATGCTCGAAGCGGTGCGTAGCTTCGGCAAGCTCTGCGACAGCTAGTGTCGCACTCAATACCTTTGACACGCCCAATGGATGCTCTGGTGGCGTTGTCCAACCAGCAAGTCGCATGCGCTTCTCCTCGCCTATGCTGTCATGCTGAATGAGGAAGGGATAGTGCTGTGTGAGGTCGGGTCGCTCGACATCGGTGCGTTGCCATGCGCGAGAGCGACCATCGCCAGCTTTGAGTGAGCCTTCTTTGGGACCGATAATCGACACGCCGCGCTGCTTCATCGCCTCGCTATCAGCCTGTATATCGTCCGAGGTCAGCACAAAGTTCAGGTAGCCTTCTCCCTTTGCCAGCCGCTCCACTATACTCTGTTGCGCCTCGTTAGGTGTGCGAATTGCGATCAATTCCAGGTAGGTATCGCCAATTACGATGATGCGATTAGCTGTGCCACCAGTCGCATGCACACCGCCGCCGCTCGCCACCAGTCCCAGCTTATCACGAAAAACCGCTGTTGCCGCCTCAAGGTCATGTACGCCGATAATGATATGGTCAAGTCCTGTGAGCATGATTACCTCTTCTTATGTACAAATCGCGTTATTGTTTCTCTCAGTATACAAAAAAGTGGGATGGCGATGTCAAAATTGCGTGCAATTTTGACA
>CAXUGH010000142.1:3596-12412 GCA_964250365.1 uncultured Ktedonobacteraceae bacterium | reverse complement strand
ATCTACCTTCACAATCACATCACCTGTTTTCAAACCCGCCTTTGCAGCAGCACCGCCACTGACAAGACTGGTTATCAGCGCACCATGATTGACGCCCAGGTTATATTGCGATGCGATAGTCGAATCAACGCTTGTCACGCTCACGCCCAGAACGGCACGACCAGTATGCGTCACCTTACCTGTTTGAATAATCTGTGGCACAACGAGATTGACACGGTTAGACGGAATGGCAAAGCCAACGCCACTGGCAGGAGTATTGAACTCAGGGTCGATTGCCGTCAATGTTGGAATACCGATGAGATTGCCGCTCATATCAACGAGGGCACCACCGCTATTACCAGGGTTGATGGGGGCATCGGTCTGAATTGCGTCGGGGATGGTTGCTCCACCTTGGCCCTCGGAGACGCTACGATTCAATGCACTGATGATACCGTTTGTCACGGTCTGTGTATTGCCCAGCGGATTACCAATTGCCAGCACCTCTTGTCCCACCTTGAGTTTCGATGAGTCACCAAGCGTGATAACGGCGAGATTCGTTGTCGGGTTAATCTTGATGACCGCAAGATCATCCGCCGCATCCGTTCCAGTAAGCTGTGCTGTAGCACGCGTACCATCAGACAGCACAACCTGAATTGCATTGGCACCGGAAACAACGTGATTATTGGTCACGATATAGCCCTGCTTGTTAATGATTTCGCCTGAGCCAAGCGCACTACCACTGGCTGTAGTCACATTAACTAACACAATCGCAGGGCTTACCTTCGCAATCACCGCCTCACGCTGCGCCTCCGTCGTACTCTGAACCGTTGACGTTGATGAGGAGGTGGACGATTGTGTTGCTGTTGTCGTTAGTGTACCTGCCGTACTACCGCGCCCAAATTCCCAACCCGCCGCGAACAGAACAGTGCCAAAGACAACTGCCAGCAGTAGTGTGAGCAACAGGACAGTGCTTGTGCGTAAGCCGCGTGACTGTTTAGGTACAGGCTGCGCTGTCTGCTGTTGCGGAGGTGGCGTCACGGGGAAACGAGGCTCAGTATTCCCATTATACCCATAAGGTGTGTGTTGGGGCGGCACCGATGGCTGCACCGGAGCATTTTGCCAGCGAGTCTGCGAATAGGTTGGAACAGAACTATTATACATCTCATATGGTTGCTGTGGATTGACCGGATAGCTTGGCTGTGGATTCGTTGGATAGCTCGTGTGTCCATTCGAGCGCACAGGGTTCGTGCGCTCCGTCGTGTCATCGTGTGGATTCGTTCTCTCCAGCGTATCGCGGTCTGTCGTATCATCGTGCATATCGGGCTGAAACATAGTATTATACCTACCTCATATACTAACTACTCACACGTCTGTTAGTGTGAACACGGATTTCTTTTCGTTATAGATACTATAGACCAAGATATTCAAAAGAGTCTGAGAGATTTGTAAAATGTTTGTATGATTCGAGCTAGTGCATTTTAGGAGCGAGTATGATATAATCGTGAGACGTTGTAGAGTGCATGGTTGCTCGGAAAGAATTATCTGCTGCACGCGGCGCGATACACGCAATATACTAAGGACACATCCAACAAAGTCCGAGAATTAGGAGAAACATGTCATATACCGATCAGACACTGGTTTGCCGCGACTGCAACCAGGAATTTGTCTTTACTACTGGCGAGCAAGAATTTTACGCCAGTCATGGCTTAACGAACACACCTAGTCGCTGCCCTTCCTGCCGCGCTGCACGCAAAAATTCGTCTGGTGGCTTCAGTGGTCGTAGCGGTGGCTCCCGCGAACCCCGTCAGATGTACTCCGCAACCTGCTCCAACTGTGGTAACGAGGCTCAAGTACCATTTCAACCTCGTGGCGACAAGCCCGTCTACTGCAGTGATTGTTTCCAGTCAATGAGTCCAGTTAGTGGTCGCTCGCAAGACCGCAGATCGAGTTGGTAGCTATCATGAGTGAAGTACGCGTAAATCCGGGCGATTCTTTCGATATGGCCCTCAAAAAATTCAACCGCAAAGTGCAGCAGGACGGCATTCTCTCCGAGGCTCGCCGCCGCGCCTACTACGAAAGCCCACAGGCTCGCCGCAAGCGCAAAGCCGCGGCACAGCGTCGCAAACAGCGCCGCACTCGCCAGCCCGCTTAAATATCAGCAAGATAAAAAGAGCTTCTTTGTAACAAAGAAGCTCTTTTTATCTTGCTTGTATGTACTACAACAGCCTCTCCAACGCTGGCAACACAACATCATCCTTATGGCTTTGCAACGCTGAGCGAATACGCTCAACTGCCACAATACGAATACGCCGTTGATGCTGCTCGTAACGTACGAGGTCGTCGGATTGCAGACCTGTCACCTCAACCCACGGCAGTAACGAATCCATGCCCACAGGCGGATGATCAAATTGCACCCATACGTCCATCTCCCACTTTTCGGGACGTGGAATATCGAAGAGAATCTCGTAGTCGGCGATGTCAATCTCTAGCGCACTCGCCAGCTCGCTTGCCAACACCTGCTCAACCTTACGCCGCCGCTCGGCATCCCAGAAGAGGGCATCGAGACGAGAAAAGAGACGACCAGCCGGACGGCTCACCTCTAGCACCACTTTGTACGGACGACGTAGCTCAAGGTCGGATGCTAATGCTCGCGCACTCGCTGGCATGATTGGTTGCGCCAACAACTTGAGCAACGAAGAATCGTCCAAGCCCATCAGTTGCTCGGACTGTAGAGCCTCCACGCTCAGTGCATCATGAACGGCACGCACTAGCATGACCTGAAACGAACGGCTGGTATGGTGCCAGTAGATATTATCGAACATCTCCTGTCGCGCGTGAATCAGCGAGTGCAATGGGCTGATGCCCTTTTGCGTCACCACCATACGGCGTTGCCCCGCCACGTCCGCATTGATACGGAGCGAACTGAGAAGGCGCGAAACATCGACACCTCCGTAGGGTACATTGCAAGCACGAGCATCACGCGGCAGGTAGTCGAGTTTATCGACATCGAGGGCACCACTTAGAAGATGACGTAATAGCTCATCGTCGGCTGGCAAGGTCTTTGTTTTGGGCGGGTCGATGAAGTCCGCGACGCGTTCGGGCGAGAGATGGTAGTCTTGCTCTATAATCTGCGCGATCTCTCCGCTCTCGATAATCGCGCGTCCCACCTGCTCATGCAAAATAATGGGCGGACCAAGCTCCTCTATCGTGTGCGAAAAAGGATAATGCCCGATATCGTGCAAAAGTGCCGCCACGACCAGCGTCTGGATGCTGCTAATCTCTACACCATGCAGCCCACCCTCGCTCCCCCGTTGTAGCAAGGCGCGTAAGGCGCGTACCGTCAAATGATAGCAGCCAAGACTATGCTCAAAACGCGTATGCGTCGCACCGGGCCAGATACGATAGACGAAGCCTAGCTGCTTGATTTGTTGCAGACGCAGAAAGGCTGCCGTGCCAATCAGCTTCTCCTCGCGCGGTCCCAGCGGAATAAGCTCATAGAGACTATCGCGGATCGTGCTGCTCGGCTTAACATCGGGTAGTAAAGGAAAACCGTCGGCGTCAGTCCAAGAGACACTCATTCCTGGCTGCACAAGTGTTTCGGATAGAGAATGATTTGTAGTATTTGCTGTCTGTAGAGTAGAGCGTTTCGTGCGAACGCTCCTGGAACGTTGCGTGTTCATATGCCGAATTGTAACAGATAGGCATGGTCGGGGCAAGCCCTGTTAGTGTATAATCAAAGTACACATACACACCCTATTCCAGGGCACGATGCGACGGACGCTTGTTCGTCGCATTGCTAATTACAGAAGGGCGCATTCTATTTTATGCATGACACACCCGATATTCAACTGCTCGCAATTGACATTGATGGCACATTACTGACTCCACAGGGACAGCTTGCACCTTCCACTATTGCAGCGGTACGAGCCGCGCAAGAGGCAGGCATTCTCGTAACGCTAGCAACGGCACGACGTTATTTCAATACACGACAATTCGCGGATGCTCTTGGCTTATCTATTCCGCTCATACTCTATGATGGAGCCATCATCATTCGGCATCCACAGGGCGAGATTATGCACATCCATCCATTACAGGCGACAATAGCACAGGAGGCGGTAGATATACTGATACACCACAACGTCCAGCCAGTAGTTCACCACATTACCAACGGCGTCGAGGAGATATGGACGGGGCCAGTCGAACGGGACAATGCATGGATTGCCGACTACTTCTCGGCATTTGAGACAACGATTCTGCGTATGCCCTATGCCACGCTTTGTACAGGACATAGAGACCCGTTGCGAGTCGTTGCCTTTGCACCCGATGATGTGATTGAAAGCTTGAAACCGGAAATATCGGCCTTGCCCTGTAGCTGGAATGCCATCAAACAAGGCAACTACGGCTACCCGGAAATGGCGATTATGCATACGCATTGCTCGAAGGCTAGTGGTCTGATAGCACTCGCACAACAGGTAGGCATTCCTATGACGCAGGTTATGGCACTTGGCGACAACAATAACGATATCGAGATGCTCGAAGCGGCTGGTTGGGGCGTGGCGATGGGACAGGCACCCGACGCGGTAAAAGCAATCGCCAATGCCGTCACCACAAGCAATGCGGAGAATGGTGTAGCATTGGCGATTGAGCGCTATGCGCTTTCCTCACGCAGTCTGCGCTGAAAGCTGTGCGGTCTCGAAGTCTTTCAGGCGACCCACTTGTCGCTCGTTGGGAGCGGCTTGCCAGCGTTTCTGCTGCACCAGAGCCAGAGCATCGCGGGCTGACATACCATCCTGTACCAGCGTCGCGCAGGTGAGCAACACGCTGCGACCAACGCCATGCTCACAGTGAATGAGAACACGTCCGCCGTCCCTGATAGCCTCGTTCGCCCATTTCGCCCCCTCCGCAAGTTGCTCCACACTTAACGGGTAGGTATCGGGCGTGGGCAGATAGAGAAGCGCGATATTCTCCTCTTTCAGAGCCTCTTCGTCGTCGTGATACTCCGAACGCGTGTCAATTACATGCGTAATGCCGGTTAAACCCAGCGCATGAATATCTTCAGGGCGCACACGTCCACCCACAGCTAGAGAACTATTGACCCAACTCATATTCAGTTTGTCGGGCAGAGGAACATGCAACGCTCGTGCAATGCGCTCTCCAACCGAATTTTCAGGAAAGAGATGTGCAGCGATACGCGTCCAGAAACGATAGAGAACACGGATGACACCCGTTGTTGCCCAACGGGTCGTAGAAAATTGAACCTGTTTCGGCTCTTGTATATTCGATGACATGGAAAAACCTTTTTATTGAATATCTTTGTCGCCCTCGCCAAATCCCCGAATACGCAGGTTGGAGATACGTCGCATCACAGGAGTTTTCATCAATGTGCGCGGAATGCGACGGCGTAGGCGACGAATACGAATGGCTGATTTCAAGCGACTCGACATAGTTTGTCTGCGTACCTTCCAGCTTTGTGATTGCCAGATGCTAGGCTTATCACTATCTGGTAGATAGCTCAGAATACACTGAGCGATATCGAAGGAGGCGCGAGGACGACTGATGCGCTTCGCATTCTCCTGTTGTTGCTTGAGTTCGGGCGAACCTGGCCTAATCAAACGGCGCAGATTATCAATAAGCGTCGGTGCATTGAGTGCCAATACACCCACCTTGTTATCGACCACAAAGTCGATATTGCCCTCTTCTTGTCCTGGCACATACCCGCTCAAAATCACGGGTAAGTTACAAGACAATGCCTCACAGATCGTTCCTGGTCCCGCCTTCGTGATAATGACATCGGAGGCATGCATGAGTTCGGGCATGTTTTGCACAAAGCCAAAAATTTTCACAGGTACATGGAGACTTGAACGCGTGCGCTGCAAATGAGTATACAGGCGACGATTGCGCCCCGTCACCACCATCAATTGCACGGGCAGATGCGCCCGCGAAATGGCGCGTACTGCTTTTTGTAAACCGCCTGCTCCATCCCCACCACCAACCAGCAGAATGGTCGGTACACCCACCTTGAGGTTAAACCGCCGCTGCAACTCTTCTTTGCTCGCCACCGGCACCGTATATTTAGGGTCAATCGGCATACCAAGCATGCTAACATACTCTGGATTTAAACCTCGCTTCAAGTACAGTTGCTTTGCTTGTTCAGTGGGCACCACATAACGATTCACACCAGAGGTAAACCAGGAATTATGAATACTTACAAGATCAGTGATAACTGTGATGAAGGGAATATTGAGTCTGAGTTCACGTAGAGCGCGTACCGTAACATCATTGAGCAAGGGGTGAATAGAGACGATTACATCGGGTTGCACACTGGTAATCAGGCGCAACAACCCGTTGAGAACAAGAGGAGTTGCAAGCGTTTCAACCGCTCTGACGCCTGAGTTGCTATTACTTTGCTTAAAAACTTCACCATAGAGCTTAGGATTATAGCGGATTGTAGGACCATACAACTTGACCGCTTCACGGAGTGGGAAGCGGCTATATTCTTCAAATACATCGACGATTTCTACACGATAGGTAGGGGGAGGAGCTATAACAGCCGTTGCCTGACTTGTCCTTTGTGTTCCATTGCGCTCCATTGCAGATTGTGCTTCCGAGCGTGTTTGCCACTCTTGCTGCTGCTGTTGAGAGATCAGCTTGATGGCATTGCTGATTGCGTTGGCGGCACTGCGATGACCCGCACCCGTATCAGCAATCAGGAACAGGAGAGTTCGTTGCGTCGCATTCACTAGACGATTCACCCCTTATATACAAAATAAAACAGTGTAACTGAAAAAGGGATAAGGGACCGTTTGTACTGCCCTTATCCCTCGAATATGCGCTAAAATCCTACTCTTCTTCTTTGAGATTAAAGCGTCTGCGGAAGCGGTCCACACGACCTGCGGAGTCGAGGATGCGCTGTGTACCAGTGAAGAATGGATGACACTTTGAGCATACGTCAACCTTCAACACGGGTTTGACGCTTAGTGTCTGGAAACTGTTGCCACAGGCGCAACTGACTGTGGACTCGACATAGTTTGGATGAATTCCCTTTTTCATTATCTTTGGCTCTCCCAGAATATCAATGGTAATAGGTACGTCACGGGGGAGCATTTCTTCCACCGCGTCTCGTCTACCGACACTGCCAACAACTTTTTCGCTAGCAATTTCGACATGATTGTACATGTAATGCATCGCTACGTCAAGTATGTAGTATTCCAACCGTGGAATGTGTGCCGAGGAGGATACCTTCGCGCCATTGTTCGCATACACCTATGATAACACACGCATACGCGATTTTATGCCCGAAAGGATATGAATTGGCCTCTTGTGGTACACTACGATAAGAAACTTTTCCAAATTAACTTAATCTAGTACATCATCAACTTTGTGTGTTCCTCGCCGCCTAAGGCGGCGAGGAACACACAAAGTTGATGATGTACTACCGATATCTACTAAGGAACTCCAACACAACAATGATCGAACGCTATTCTTTGCCAGAGATGGCATCTCTCTGGTCATCCACTTATAAAACTGACAAATGGTTACAGGTCGAACTGCTCGTCTGCGAAGGTTGGGCACGCGAAGGCGTTATTCCACAAGAGGCGATGGAGAAGATACGACAGGCCAGCTATAACGCACAGCGCATGCAAGAGATTGAGCAAGAGACGCATCACGACATCATCTCGTTTCTGCGCTCCATTCAGGAGCAACTCGGACCAGAGGGACGTTTCATTCACCTCGGCCTCACCTCATCAGATGTGCTGGATACTGGCCTCGCGGCTCAGATGAAGGCCGCTGGTCAACTGCTCACAACCACACTTGCTACACTTGTCGAGGTTGTAGCACAGGACGCAGTACAATACAAATATACGCTCATGGCAGGTCGCACCCATGGCATACACGCGGAACCACTGACCTTTGGCCTCAAGCTCGCCCTCTGGGTCGATGAACTGCGACGGCAGCAGCAACGCTTGGCGGCGGCTCTCGAACAGGTGACAGTTGGCAAGATTTCCGGTGCCGTTGGCACTCATGCCACTGTGCCACCACAGATCGAAGAGTTCGTCTGCGAACAAATGGCTCTGGGCGTCGCGCCTATCTCGAATCAAATCGTGCAACGTGACCGTCACGCCCACTTCATGACGACGCTTGCCCTTATCGGCAGTTCGCTCGAAAAGATGGCGCAGGAGATTCGCCACTTGCAACGCACCGAGTTGAGCGAGGCATTCGAGCCGTTCGGCTCTGGTCAACAGGGGTCGTCCGCAATGCCACATAAGCGCAATCCCGAACTCTGTGAGCGCATCTGTGGACTCGCACGTGTACTACGTGGCTACAGCGTGACCGCGATGGAGGATGTCGCCCTCTGGCACGAACGCGACATTAGCCACTCTTCCGCCGAGCGCATCATTATTCCAGATGCATGCATCCTGCTGCATTACATGCTCACAATCTTTACAAACGTCATGCAAGGGCTACAAGTTGACGCCGAACGCATGCAGACAAACCTCAACATGACGGGTGGCCTCGTCTACTCACAACGTATTCTGCTGGCGTTGATCGATAAAGGCGTCGGGCGGCAAGAGGCGTATAAGATGGTGCAGAGAAACGCGAAACAGGTATGGGCGATGGCAAGCAAGGGAGCGGTTCAGAGTCCCGCACTGCTCGAAGCATTGAGCAATGACTCGGAAGTCTCTGTGTACCTTTCACCTGCTGAACTACGTGAACTTACCAACAACGATTACTATCTCAAATACATCGACACTTCCTTTAAGAGAATAGGGTTGTGGGATGATAATTTTTTATTTTTATAAAAAAAAAATAAAAATTTTTTTTAATATTATAAAAAA
>CAXUGH010000142.1:0-3586 GCA_964250365.1 uncultured Ktedonobacteraceae bacterium | reverse complement strand
TTGCACAAGAATGCTAGCATTCTTGTGCAAAATTGCAAATCTCATCTCACAAATGGATAGGAAAGCACTTGAGAATTTCTGAGCAGATACAACCTGATATAGCTACAACACTGGCAGAAAAACGTCGAAGGCGTTTTCCAGTATTTGTTACTTTACTCGCATTATTTGAGCTTTGTTATCTGCTGATTCTCGCGCTCTCACCACTGCCAGAGTTACGTTTGAGCGATACGCCAATTGCACATGCATGGGGCTGGACACTGCTTCCATTTCATCTGCTACTCGCCCTCTACCCATCGTCACATGCTCGCGTATGGCTTTCGCCAACCTTGCTTGGCCTGACATTTTTAGGCTTGTTAGGCGTGTATGCCTATAGCATCCGTCGTGTCTCGCAACTCTCAGAGAGAGAACGGTTTCAGCAACGCTGGCTCTTGTTGCTGCTGGGAGGAGCATTTTTATTTAGCGCGACGCTATTTTTGCAACCAATGCTGTTTTCGGATGATGTCTTTACCTATGTAATTTCGGGGCGTATTTTCGCCTTCTACCATGCTGACCCGTTCAACACGGCACCAACACAGTTTGCCACCGATCCCTATGTACGCTGGGTTATCGCGGGTCGTAATGCACCCAATCTCTACGGACCGCTCTGGTACTACATTTCTTCGTTGCTTGTGAGCATTGGAAGAGATAATTCGATTCTTACGCTCTTACTTTTCAAAAGCTTAGCGATCCTGTCTCATCTGCTCAACATTGTTCTCGTATGGGGCATTCTGTCTCGCATCGCGCCAGAACGCCGTGTACTGGGCACGCTTCTCTATGCGTGGAATCCACTGATTATTATTGAACTGTCTGGTAGCGGGCATAGTGAAGGTGTGCTGTTGGTGCTGTTGTTTCTCGCGCTATGGCTGTACGTCACCCGCGCGAGTCTCTGGTTTCGTGGAAGTGCCTTTCTTCTGTTCGGCTTTGCATTGAGCATGAACTTGATAGTAGCTCTCTTCGTGCCGCTCTTTCTCTGGTTCGATGTACGCACAGAACGCCTTATTCCCCGTGCTATAGCTGGATTTTGCTGGCGTTCGCTACTCGTGCTATTCCCCGCTCTTTTCATCTGGCTTCCTTTTTGGCGTGGTGGCTCAACGTTTTTCGCGCTTACCTCCGCCATAGACATGCAACATTTTGTGCATTCGCCGGTGGGTACGCTGGTCGGTCCAACACATGCCTTCTTTCGCTTGCTTGCCTATGTGCTGCGCTTCCCGCCTTATTGGGACCCTATATCTTCCGCTGATGTGGCACTACGCGGCTCCGCAACCTTTATCTTCGTACTAATTTACGGCAATGCTTTCGGACAAGTACGCTCCATCTCATCTGTCAAGAAGTACACGAATTCTCCTTCCAATTTCAATACTACACAAACGGATTTCGATGTGCTATTGAAAGCGTTTCACGTCGCAGTATTTGCCTACCTGATGTTGGTTGCGGGCTGGTTCTGGCCCTGGTACCTGCTGTGGCTCCTGTGGGTCGTGATTCTGCGCGGTCTGGATGCGTTTGTCTCAAGCATGCTCATACTATCTGGGACGGTACTTTTTTTCTATCTCTCAATGGGATTTCACAGCACCTTCATCGCGATCTATCAATCTGCCTTCATTTTCGGTTTACCTCTTGTCTACTTCGTAATTATTCATAGTAGACATCTACAAAGAGAAAGGAACGCAATTCTTCATGACAGACGAAGTACAACAGCGTAAAATAGAACACGTCAGCGTGGCACTAGAACAGGACGTTTCTGCACCACAAAAGGCGAATTGGAACGATGTGCGACTGGTGCATCAAGCTCTGCCAGAGGTGGACCTGGATAAAGTTGATACATCAGTATCGTTTCTAGGACGCAATTTGCGTTATCCCCTGTTCATCTCTTCGCTTACAGGTGGTCATGCCGATGTCACCACAATCAACCGCAACCTCGCACACGCGGCGGAAACATACGGTATTGCGCTTGGCGTTGGCAGTCAACGGGCGGCGATAGTAAATCCCGATGTGGCCTCTAGCTACGCCGTTACACGCGAAACGGCACCAAACGCGTTTCTCATCGCCAACATTGGTGCCCCACAACTCATCCCTCAGGTACGTCATACCGCCTTTACACCCGAACAGGTACAACGTGCCATCGACATGATTGATGCGAACGCCTTAGCCATTCACATGAACAGCTTGCAAGAGGCGGCGCAGCCAGAGGGAGACCGCCGTGCCGTTGGCGCAGCAGAGGCTCTCAGACGAGTAGCGCAACAGGTACGTATACCAATAATCGCCAAAGAGACCGGCGCGGGAGTGAGCCGCGAACAAGCTCTATTGTTGCGGAACTGTGGCGTTTCCGCTATTGATATTGGCGGAGCGGGTGGTAGTAGTATGTCGGCGATGGAGGCAGTGCGTTCACAATCGCGCGGCGACGAGCGCACTCAAAATATCGGTCTGCTCTACCGCGATTGGGGCATCACCACACCTATCGCACTTGTCGAGTCGAGTGTAGCGAAGCTACCGCTAATCGCAACGGGCGGTGTACGCAACGGACTGGATGTGGCGCGTGCCCTTGCGCTCGGTGCCACACTCGTCGGCATGGGTTATCCCTTCCTCAAAGCCGCAAGCGAGAGCTACGATAAAGTCTGCGAGCTACTGGAAACCGTGATCACCGAATTGCAAGTTGCCATGCAATTGAGCGGAGCCACAAACCTCGCACAACTACGCGAAGTCGATGTCGTAGTTACAGGCGAGACGCACGCATGGCTCTCCCTACGCGGCTTTGATGAGGATTTAAGGCACATGGCGCAGCGACGCTGGCGACAAATACTCGCCGATCAGGGGGAATAGAAGCAGTTATGAAAAATCGGGTCAGGACATGTCCGGAGCCCATTTTTGATAACAGCGTGTATAATCATATTGCGTGTTCACATTCGTAAAAGAGCGCAACTGCGGGTCAATCGCCCGTAGTTGTGCCTCTTCAAGAAAATGCGTGGGTGCGATATCTAATAGGCTGCGCGGATCGCGGCGTCCTGCCTGCATACGTTCCTCTATCAAAGGTAGCAGGGAGCGTGGATACACGCCACAAAGCACCTGCGGCGCATTATTCACCACAGGCATAAGCAGATGTTCGTCAAGCGGTTGCGCGAGTAGAAACGCGATCATCTCAGGTAACACAAATGGCATATCCACCGCTATCACAAGAGCATGCGTCGCCTGTACCGCTCGTAGCCCCGAATATAAGCCCATGAGCGGCCCAGAATTTGGCGTTTCATCCGTTACGAGAGAGAGACCTGTGTCCTGGTATAAAGAGGCTTGCTGCATATCACCAACAACGAGCAAAACCTCGCTACACTGTGTTCGCAATAGGGCCATGAGATGCTCGACAAACGTCACAGCAGCGTTGGAAGGCAGAGGCAACAACGCCTTATTTCTTCCCATACGAGTGCTACGACCACCCGCGAGGATAATACCAGCAGCACACATATGTCCTCCAATGGAAGAAAAATGGTGTTTTTGTAGGGAAAACAAGTGTTTTCTGGAGAAAAAACCATTTTATTTAAATTATTTTTTTTTGAGT
>CAXUGH010000141.1:4289-12616 GCA_964250365.1 uncultured Ktedonobacteraceae bacterium | reverse complement strand
TCGCTCAGGAGCAGGTGCTTTTTATTCTGAATTATCAAGCATGACCGAAGATTAGAGCAGCAGCGAACACCAGGACACCACCACCGACAACCTGTAAAATCGAAAGCCACCAGCTTGTACCAAAGTAACGATGTCGGATTGCCGAAATGATGATAAGTTCAAATGCGACAACAACGTATGCAACGTACAACGCAATGCTTACATTGGGGATAAGAAAAGGTAACGTGTGCAAGGCACCACCAAAAAAGGTCATCAGGCCCGTGATGCCACCACGAATGACAGGACTACCACGTCCCGTCAATTCACCATCGTCTGATAAGGCCTCTGAGAAAGCCATACTGATGCCTGCACCAGTGGCAGACGCCATACCGACAAGAAATGTAGAGAATGCTACGTGCGTGACAAAGGCTGTTGCGAAGATTGGCGCGAGTGTTGAGACTGAGCCATCCATCAAGCCTGCAAGCCCTGGTTGTACCACGCGGAGCAGGAAGTTGTGGGCGGCCTGATCATTCGTGTTTCTGGATGTGAGTCCCTTGACTATCTCGACAAGTTGCTCTCTTGTCGTACTTGGAGTCTCTGCCAACTCTCTTTGCTCTTGCGTTTTATTTTCTGTTTGCTGTTCAGCGTGATTCTCGATGCTGCTGGGTTGTTCTGTTTTTGGTGGTTGCTCTAATGACATGCTCTCTAGTTTCCTTCATATCGCGTATTGTGGAGAGGGTGTGATGAATCAGACCCGTACTCTCATCTCTGTCCATATCGCGTGTCGTGGAGAGGGTGTGATGAATCAGACCCGTACTCTCATCTCTGTACATATAGAGTGTTGTGGAGAGGGTGTTATGAATAAAACACCAAATGTCATTTATGGCCTTAAGAATTTGGGGTGTAGCCTATAACCGTTGTTCGGGTCTTATTCATCACACCCTCGTGTCCGTCGATCCCGTTTCCCGTCGTTAGGAACGTTCCTCAATTCCTTCCAGTATTGGACATGAGGGCAAGGACGTGATAAATCGGTTCCTACCCCCGACGTATTCACTGTGACATTGATTGACACGTTGCACAGCGTCCGTAAATACGAACCTCGTGTGTATCTAGCTCAATCCCCGCTGCATGAGCCGCGTTTTGTAGAGTTTGCTGTGATAGGTCAACGTCAATTGGTAGATCGAGCAATGCGCCACAGGTGGTACAGACAGCATGATCGTGCCGCTGAATACGACCATCATAGCGCGAACTTGCGTCACCATAACTTATCTCTTTGATGTAGCCCTGTTCAACCAGATGCCCTAAGATACGGTACACGCTCGCCAGACCGATGCGAGGGCGCACCTGCTTCACTCTTTCGTATATCTCTAGTGCCGTTGGGTGTGTATCTACCGAACGCACCATATCCAGGACTGCTTGCCCATTTGTGTTGAGTTTCTCTTTTTGCATATTAGCATACCCTAATAATGAGAATTATTCTCATTTCTTCTCTTAGAGAATACATTACTGAATAGCATGGTGTCAAGTGCCGTGTAGAGACAAAAAGAGAGGCAGTTTTCGCACATGTGCGAAAACTGCCTCTCTTTTTGTCATTCAATTGGTGAGGAGCAGGTATTCACCTGCTCCTCGTTTTATTCATCTTCTCACATCTCCTGTTCACATATCAGGTTCCAACAAAAGTCAGAAAGTAACGATAGTGTTCAGTAGAGTCCTCTGCGTACCTCTGTCAATTCGTAGCGAATGTCGCTCTAAGACGTTGCGCCGTCCAAAGGACGTTTTTTATTGCATTGTCAATTCTTGAATATGATCAGACGTTCAGAGGGTTGACGCGCCCGCATCTACGGGCACTACTAGTCAATCTGAAATACTACTCCGAGTAACCTAACTGGTTTCTTCATGATTAACCGCATAAGGGACTCCTTTCGGATTACCGTGCAAGGCGTTTGCCCTGTGCCAGAGTCTTTTTCATTTCCCTGGATTGCACTCCATCGTTTGGAGATAGGTAAAGCATACCATGCAAATTTCTGGAAGTCAACCCTCTATTCCACTTCCGTAAGGGAAGTAAGCATTTCTAATTCATCTCTAATGTAGACGTGTGTTAATCTACCTCAAGCTCGTACTCTTTCCCAGCCTCTTTGAGTGTCTTGTTAAGACTAGTCAGGGCATTATGCGGATCGACTGCCTCTTTCATTGCCTGTACCTCTGGATCGGAGCGATTTTCTACTGCTGGAAGGTCATTGCGTAGGTCTTCTATCATGCTGATAAGCTTGCTCACCTTGCGCTCTGTGAGTAAGTTAATCTGCAAATCGAGATGACGGCGTTGTTCCATCAGCTTCGCTTGCCTATTCTGTGTAGTGAGGACCGCCGTTGTCATGAGGAGCGCACTCAGCCCGATGAGTCCTTGTAGCCAGTAGAATGGGGGAGCGTCGAAGGCTGGTAGACCGATATAGTTATGGAAGCCACCGAAGAGAATCCAAAGGAGAACAAAGGTGAGGATGAGATAAAATGATCTTGGACGCCCTATATTGTTAGTAACTCTCTCGATGATGCGCTGATGTCTACTGACTTTACGTTCTGCAAACAGACGCATTTCAACAATCGTTTCGATGTCTTGGTCAAGGATATCGGTTAATTCGGTGATATGTTTTTCGTCTTTCTGTGTTTGTTGATTCTCTGCCACATGGAATTCCTTGCTAGTTATTTGTCTCTGTATAATAAGACGTTTGTCTGTGATGGTTTAGGTAGGAACATAAACATGCACTGGCACGGCGAAACATCGCCGTGCCAGTGCATGTTTATATTGAACTTGGCCTAGTAGTTGGGCAAGTCTTGGTCGGTGACGACAGTATTGGCAGGACCGGGTTGCCCACCGATGGTTGGAACGTCGGGATTGTTGGCGGCTAGTTGCTGGTTTGTTGTGCCAGTGATATCGCTATCGGTGACGGGTCTATCGGTGGTAGCGGTTGCACCAGTACTCCGCTGACTTGCGTTGGGGTCGTCATACATGGTCTCGTTTTGACGACCTGTTGTGGTGCCTTTTGCCGCAGCACTATCGCCGTGAAACAGGTAGTTCGACGAGTTGGGGTCAAGCGCACCTTGAGGTGCTTGGTCTACCATACGCGCGAAGTTGTTGAGGTCATTCTGTAACGCCTTCTCGAAGCGTCCACCTACGCCGAGGTTCTCGCCAATGTCGCCAAGGACGCCTGCGGGTGGATTGTAGTTGATGTACACATCAACCTGTGTCTGATCCGAGTTGACGGGCTGGAATGTCACCTTGCCGAAGTTCTCGACGCCGCTGGTTGAACGCCAGCCAATCTGCTGATCGGGAATCCAATTTTCATTGACGGCATCCCACTCTTGTTTGCCAATAACCTCGGCTACCCAGTGGCTACGCTGGTCATCATAGTACGTGACTTCTTTGACAAAGCTCATAAACTTGGGGAAGTCGTTGAAGTGTGTGAACAATGTATACACCTGATGCACAGGAGCATTTACCGCTACTGAAGCATGATGTGTTGCATAATCTGCCATAGTTTTCCTTCTTTCTTCCTGTAAACGTATTCAGGAAATGCATACCGTATCAGCGAAAAATACCTGAAACGCGGTAATATTGTAGTATTGTCTTGTTTGTATTTGTCACTATATAAACCTTACCATGTGTAACCAGGGGAAGTCAATAAATAAAAGCACTACAGTAAGCCTTCTAAGCGATTTTTTATATTCCTAATCTACTATAAGGAAAACGTCTCTTTGTTAGTAGATGGATGAGATAGGAAAATTGGTCTACCCGTTTTGAAGTTTTTGTACATCTGGTGTATTATAAAGCAGTTGAAACTGAACGGAGAATAATTTTCAAAAGAGGTGTCTTTCTTTGTAACAAAACTTCGTCACTGGACGTAATAGACAGTAGGAAGGCGAAGGAAGAAGCGTTCAATTTTCGAGTGGAATACTCTGCACCGAGATTGTGTTTTCGCAATTGACAGGAAGTTCCGAACGTATAAAGGGGTATCAAAAACATGGCAGCAGCAATGGTGGAGAATAAGTTGAATCGTGCCTTGGAACTGATTGGTGGAGCTATCGACCCAGAGATAGCTGAGACATATCCATCACTCGAAGCGCGTATTTTGGCGCAAGCTCTGGAGAACGTTGAGACGGCAGAGCAACGTCTGCGCGAGGTGCAGAAGATCGTAGGCGAGTATAGCGATATTTTAGTGTAAGTTTGTAGAGTCGCTAGTGCTATGGCACCGATGTCTTCTTTTGTGAACCTAGCAGAGAAATTTTGTGTAGTAGTGCTTGTATGGTAAACGGTTTACGAACAATTGGGAGCGTTGGAAAGTGTCTATGAAGTGAGTCAAGTTCGTGTAGTCCTCCTGCTGACACAACGATAATCGGGAGGACTTCAGGCGACAACAGGTTGCGGATTGAGGTGATTACATCTTTTCCCGAAAGCTCCCCTGGCAGGTTGAGATCAACAATAAGTAGGTCGTAGGGTAGAGAGGGCATATGTTCATCGCGTCCTTCAAAAATAGCTTCCAAAAGTGATTGACCCCATGTATGTGAGTAGACGCTGTGTCCGGTCATTTCAAGTGCGGTACACATCAATTCGACAAGTGTCTGATTGTCTTCTAACAGTCCAATTCTCATTGTGTATTTTCCCTCTCCACATTATTTATTTACAGGTACTATATGCTTATAATCCTGTGTCACATTCTGAGTTTCCAGCACATCTTTTAGAGTCAACAGGTCGTTTTCCAAGTGGCGCCGAATGGCGTTGACGACTACGCGCTCTGCGATACTCGCAAACCCTCCTATCATGGTAATCGCAGTATCTTGAGTGATAGCGGTGCCTCCACTTTCGAGCGGCACGAATTCGTAGTAAACAAGGCAAGGCGTGACGCTGGAAATACTTTTCAGCGTCATATAGCGGCAGACTTCATACTCCACAACCTCAAACGTCATCTCAGCCCAATTTCCTAGCAATCGAAGCGTGCTGTGTACTCTTGTTCCGATACACATTGCTCCGGGGGAAGCAGTTTTGACCGAGGTAACTATACCTGACCACTTACACAAATTTTCGAGATTGCTCATATAGGCAAAAATATCTCTAGTGGGCAAGTCAATGACGATGGATTGCTTGACGTGTATTTTCCTTACCATACCTTCCTCCTGAAGTCCGCACTTTACGTCTGCTAGCGGAAGCTCTACAGCAATGCCGCCTCGTATTTGCACTCTCTTTGCGATGGGCGAAGCACTACGTTATCGACCTGTACCGTAACAAAAAGTTCTCGTAAAATAGATGTGATATTATGTTCGACCTCGCTCTTCATATATTCTCGTGAGCGCGGACTCTGGCATGGGCATTGAGCAGAGATTGAAATCGCACACCTGTTGTTGTGCTCAGAAGAGAACTTAATTGTCACGTCATCTATGATTACTTCTCCAAAAAGGTCGAGCAGAACATGACTCGCCATATCTTCTACGAAAAGTTCGGCGTTCTCTTTTTCGTCTGGCGAGACTTCAATAAATTTGTCATCACAGCGCGTGTGAATTTGAAGCATACACATAGTTAGCCCTATTTCCTTCTTTCTTGATTTGCTGTTTGAATACAAGTATACTGATAGGAGTTTCATTTTGCACCACTTTTAGTAACCCAAAGTCTATTCGCTATCTACGCAAATTGGAGAGACGCTGCTGTGTGAAAGGAAGAAACGTGAGTAAAGAAACGCGTCTAAGCGGAAGTGCATTTAGTAATAGCTTACAGGAATTGCTTCGTTCCAGTGGATATACGCAAAAAGAACTTGCTGAGAAAATAGGTTTACATCCAAAGGTGCTGAGCCGTAAATTGAATGGGAACGGCAATGCCCATCTGACTCATCTGGAAGTGCGAAGTATTCTTCTCGAACTGGCGCGCTGGCACGCAATCAGGACTCAGGATGAAGCGTTCCAACTGCTTGCACTGGCGGAAGTGGGGCGAAGTCTGTTTGATGAGAAAGAATGGCGTTCGCCTCCACTGAATCTATTGGATGCAAAATCTTCAATCTCTGCTGCTGGCATCAACTCATCTATTCCCGTATCAACATTTCAGCACAATCTGCCCGCGTCAACTATGCGTTTCATTGGACGAGAATGGGCAGTTAATCGACTACGACAACTATTTGAGCGTGGCGATGTGCGTCTGGTGACACTTGTAGGTTCGGGTGGTAGTGGTAAGACGTTTCTTGCGCTACATATGGCTCATGAACTTGTGAGAACGTTCGAGCAAGGCGTATGGTTTGTGCCACTGGCAGGAATAAGTAGTCCTACACAGGTGGCAATGAGCATTGTTCAGGCGTTGGATATTCAGACTGCTCCTGGGATATCTCCGCTACAAACGCTCTGTACCTATTTGCGTAACAAAATTCTGCTCCTGGTGCTCGATAATTTTGAGCATGTCATGGAGGCGGCTTCTATAGTTGACGAGCTGTTAGCGGTTGCCCCTGGTTTGAAAGTACTGGTAACGAGTCGTACTCGACTCCATATTTACGGCGAACACATTCTCGGCGTACCACCTCTGGATATTCCCACGCCTGATGTTGTCTTGAAGACGACCGAACTTGCACATTATGAAGCCATTCAGCTTTTTGTTGAGCGAGCACAGGCAGTTGTGAACGACTTTGAATTAACGGATGAGAACAAGTCAACGCTTGTTCAGATTTGCGCGAAAGTCGATGGTTTACCGCTGGCATTGGAACTTGCCGCCGCACGGATACGAGTACTTTCTCCCGCCTTGCTCCTGGAAAAGCTCTCAAATGCGCCTCTCTCTATTTTAACGGGTGGTGCGAAAAATCTCTCTGGTAGACAGCAGACGTTGCGTAACACAATTGCGTGGAGTTACGACTTGCTCTCTTTCAGCGAACAGGCGTGGTTTTCACGACTTGGGGTATTCAGTGGAGGATGGTCGTTAGAGGCGGCGGAGGCGATGATGCAGCAAGCAGACTCGGCTATCGTGCTTGATATTATCGAGCAACTTGTGGACAACAGTCTACTCGTGCATTTCCAGAGTGGAGACGGGCAACCGCGTTTTTCGATGTTGGAAACGCTGCGCGAATATGCGCTGGAACAATTGATGGTTCGGCAAGAGGCTGAGTGCTGGCGCGACTGGCATGCCTGCTATTTTTTGAAAGTAGCGGAGGCGGCTGAACTAGGCTTGAGAGGTTCACAACAACATATGTGGCTCAAGCGATTAGCTGCTGACCATGATAATTTTCGTGCGGCCCTGGCTTGGTTGTTGCAACGGGCTAAAGCGGGTATGAGTGTCAACACACCCCTGTCACTACAACATGGAGAAGATGTCAAGCATCGGGACGTTGCCGGTAGCACAACATTATCGCGTTGTGTTGCACCCCGGATGGGTAGGTCAGCACTTGAGTTATGTTTACGCCTTGCTTCAGCACTGCGTCACTACCTGGAGTGGCAGGGATATCTTACGGAGGGGCGTGAGTGGTTGTATGCTGCGATTGCAATACCTTACGAGGCAAACGGTGAGGAGACGCTGCTTGCAGCAAGGGCGAAGGCGTTGAGCGAGACTTCACGTTTGCTGTGCTTGCAAGATGAACAGGGAAAAGCGATTGAATTGGCAGAACAAAGCATTGCGCTCTGGCGACGACTGGATGATCGCAGCGGGTTAGCGACTGCGTTGCTGCATCGAGGTTGGCCTGCTCATGTTATGGGCGACTACGAAGGGGCAAAGCGTTTGTACGAGGAAGGCTTACAAGTCCTCCCTGCAACAGATGAGTTGTGGTTGCGTGCCCAATTACTCTGTTATCTTGGTGCAACCGCTGGGTTTAGCTTTGATTTTGTACATATGCAGTCTTATTATCAGCAAAGTACGAGGCTCTTTGAGCAAATTGGCGACAAGAGTGCTCTTGCGGATTTGTTGAAAGATCAGGGCGGCATGTTGATTCTGGAAAGCAATTACACAGAGTCGATTGCCTGTCTCCTGCGAAGTATTGATTTATGCCGCGAACTTGGACACAAACAATATATTGCGACAGGAATGGGTTGGCTAGCCATTGCGGTTGGTATGAGAGAGCAACCGGACTCTACATCAGCAAGTATTTCTGCCGCGCAATTGCAGGGTGCAACCGATAGCTTGATGGAGACCATCGGTTTGATCCCCTGGTCAAGAACGCATCCTATGGTTCAAGCTGTGTTTCAGCATATTCGTTCACGGGTGGATGAACAAAGCTGGAACGCAGCATGGAGTGCTGGAAAAGCTCTTACAATGGAGCAAGCGATTGAGTTGGCACATCAGGTGGGGGAAGAATAATACACAGTCACGCTTCAGGTGTCGCTCCCCACCTTTGGTG
>CAXUGH010000141.1:2106-4279 GCA_964250365.1 uncultured Ktedonobacteraceae bacterium | reverse complement strand
GGGCGGCGGCGGTGGGTGTGGGCGCCCCCCCACACAATCCCCCGTGACTGTGTATTATTCTATTTCTTTCTGCTTACCGAAACAACAACTTTACGAGTGAGCGTATAGCCAACGAACAGCATGCTACCAGCGGCGAGTACAAGCACAACTATGAGCAAGATACCTTGCCAGCTTGAAAGAATGCCACCGTCAAGTTGTAGTGGTCCCTGTGCTTTGAAAACCTGAGCGATTTGCTGTGATGTAATCGTCAGCGTTCTTACCGTGCTAAGCGTATGTTGATGACCGTAGTTGAGCTGGACTTTCACCGTGTACATTCCCGCATCGAGCGGCGTTTTTTGCGTATACACAGGATAGTTAATGGTTGTGTGCGGTAGGAACGTGTCGAGTTTTACGGCGACAGTTTGCCTTACATGTCCCTGACTATCGGTCACTTGTAGTGTGCCGTAGGGTTTAAGTAGCGTTGTGCCAGTATTGCTTAATCCAACAAGAAGATTTTGATAGCCATTCGTTCCACCCGCTTGTATGTTTGTCATTGCAAGTTGTTCTGTCTGTGGACCTGCAACTGTGACCTCAACAGCGACGATAGAGAGATTTTGTACATTGACATGAAACGTGTTCTTTTGCTGTGTACTGGCCTGGACGACGCTTTGGGCGACGATGCCGCCAATATGTTGCCCTGACCATGTGTCGCTAGGTATGTTTACCTGAAATGGTACAATCTGGCTTTGCCCCGGTGAAAGTGTAAGTTGTTGCTGCTGCAACTGAATCCATGCACCTACATCGTTGCGCGGCGCGTTCTGCGAATTATACACTAAACCACTATTCTGACCCGTTGTAGCATCGACCGCATACAGCGTTACTGTGCCAGTCGCCGAACCTGTATTCGTGATGCGAATGTCATTCTGTTGCGCGATGCCAGCTTTAGCGTCAAGCACAAAGTACGACTTTGTAACAGGATTGGCGGGATCCGAGTGTAACGGCTGCATGCTGAAACTTGCGCTACCTCCGTCTGCTTGGACGGTAAGCACATGAATTGAGCTGTTATAGGCTAGAATTGCTGTGAGTAATAGTATACTCAAGAGCATAGAGTGTAATACTCGATAGCGTTGCACGAAAAATATCATTGTATCTCTCCTCCAGTACATCATCCCATAAAACAAAAGCAGGGAGACCGCAAGGGTCTCCCCTACATTTCCTACGTGTAGGGGAGACCCTTGAGGTCTCCCTGCTTCCACGCTTTCTCTTCCTAGTATAAGAGAAGGGAGGGAAACTCTACTGTTTCCCTCCTTTTTGTCTATGCAATTCGCATTACAAAGGACAACTACGGACCGCTTACAACGGCTACGGAGATGGTGCTGCTATAGCTAGACGAGGCATAGGTGTTGGCTGGAATAGCGAGCGAGATCGTTGGCGTGATGGTGAATTTACCCATGCCTGAGTCTGCAGCCGCGCTGAAGAATTTCACCGCTGATGGCGCAGTTGCTCCCGCAGGTACACCCAGTGGATAGCTTACTGAGTTGCCACTTGTATCGGTGCAGGTCGTGCCTGAAACAGCGCACGCGGATGCGACGCTTGAGATTGTTGATGCATTATTTGCCAGAGTATGTGGGCTATCACCACTTGTTGAGAATGCCGTTGAGGTGATGGTAAGGTTCCAACCGTTACCTGTGCCAGTTGCGTCAACTACGGTGATAGGAAGTGTATAGCTGACTGTTTGGTCAAGGCCATTCAAGTTGACAGAGGGAATTGTAGGTGCGGTAACGGCTTCGGTGACACTACCAGCACCATTCACGATTGTCGAGCCGGGAGTCGAATCTGCGAAGGCGGCTGTGCTACTGAGAATCGCTAGTGCCATCATGAAGAGCGTGCCAAACAGAATAGAGAGAGAACGTGTAAAACGAAATTTCATTCAGGTATAATCCTCCAAGAATTTTTATTTTTTTGTTACCTGCGTAGTCGGTTCTGCCCGCTAGACAGGCTCCTTCTTACGTCAAAGAGACAGTGTTGCTCTTCTCTCCTCCTTTTCAAGTATTCGCGGTGTGGAAAGTTGTATTTGTGTCCGCAAGATAGTATATCGACGCGTGCTTATGGAAGCGTAGGGGTATTTAGAATAGGGCCCAAAAATTAAAGAAAGGGGAAAAACAAGAAAAAAAATTTTTTGCGTTGTTTTTTT
>CAXUGH010000141.1:0-2096 GCA_964250365.1 uncultured Ktedonobacteraceae bacterium | reverse complement strand
TAGAATAGGCCCAAAAATTGAGCGAAGGCTACAAGCCTTCGCTCAATTTTTGGGCCTATGTTTATGCTTGTGGAGGTTCTTGGAGTAGGTCCCAGGGGGTGATGATGCCGAGTGGTTGCTCGGTGCGTTTGCCGTTTTGCGTGATTATGATTGCCAGCAGACGTGGATGAGGTCGCTCAAGGGTTTCGGAAAAGGCGGCTCGTGCGTCATCTACGAGTGCGTTTCGTGCCATAAAAAGAGCGTTATCGGGATGTTCGTGAGCAAGTGCATCGCTCACCGTAACTCGTGCAATGTTCATATGGGGTTGTTGTTGTCCGGCAAACCAGAGCGCAACACCCTCAATGCTAAGCAGCGATAGGCCATTTGCTGTTTGCACAATCACTTGCGAAAACTCGTCGTTTTTCATATAGTCTAATGCTTCTGTGAGTAGCCCCTGCGCGGGAAAGACATGGACATTTTTCTGAAAGGTAGGAATAACACGTTTAGGCGAGGTAATGCTTTGGACGATATGGGTAAAGCGCGTAATCGTCTCTTCCGTTGGTTCCGCGATGACCTGCTGTGGATAGGTCTCGTTGTGAACAATAGCGTTGCGTAGATCGCCGTACTCACGCAGGTCTGCCAGATAGCGTCTCACCGTGCTATGTGTGGTGGCGACGGCTCTAATAAGCTGGTAGAAGGGCAAGTTAGAGTCCGCGTCGGCATGCTGGCGCAGATAGCGAGAAAGCTGGTTGTAGAGCTGAATAAATTGTTGCGCTCGATCCATGATATCCCTTTTCGAGAACATAGAACATAACCAGGGCCGTTCCCCCTTGCGGGCACCCTAATCTCCATCGATCCGTTAAGCCCTATTTACATCCCCCTATGAAGTGAGCGCATGTAAAAATGCGATGACAACCTGCTCTGTCTCTTCGGGGGTTTGCGTTTGCATCAGTTGCATACGTAAATCCTGCGCTCCTGGAAAGCCATTGGCGTAGACTTTGAAAAATTTCCGCAATGTAGGAAAGTGCTTGCTTGTCCCCCATGTCTCCTGCCAGAGATGCATGTGGTCTAGCAACAGGTGCATTTTCTCTACAGGTGTTTTCTCCTCTATTAAGGTATCCGCAAAGAGGAAAGGATTTTCAAAGATGCCACGCCCTACCATTGCGCCATCAGCACCTGATTCGGCTATGTTTTGTCTGGCCTGAGGGAGCGATTTTATATCTCCGTTGCCGATGATCAACGTATTCTTGCTCAACGCATCGCGCATCTCCACAACCGTTTTCATTCTATCCCAGTGAGCTGGTACCTTTGACATCTCAGAGACGGTACGCAGGTGAACCGTTAGTACGGCTGGTTTCTGCTCAAGCACAAATTGTATCCACTCGAAGTCGATTGAGCGAAAGCCAAGACGTGTTTTGACGCTCACCGGTATGATACCCGCAGCACCTTCTTTTGTGGCGTCAATAATTGCTTTCGCGCGTGGTCTGTCGTTGATTAAGCCCGAACAGACTCCTCTACTGACGGGACCCTGAGCGGGACAACCCATATTCAGGTCCACGCCATCGAAGCCCATATCTATGATTCTTCTTGCCGCTTTGCAGAAGTTTTCCGGCTCAGACCCCCAGATTTGCGCGACAAGTGGTCGCTCCATCTCGGTGTGCTGTAGCCTGTGGACGACGTGCTTTTCTCCCTTTGAGAACATGCCTTCGACGTTGGTAAACTCTGTAAAAAAGACGGTAGGTTTGCCGTAGCGAGCTATGATTTGTCGTAGTACGGTATCGGTCACGTCTTCCATTGGTGCCAGGATAAAGATAGGTTTTGTTAGTGTTTGCCAGAAGTTGTGAGGCTGTCGGGTACTTTCGATATTTTCTGTTAATGTAGGATTCATAAGATTATTTTCTCGCAAGTTGGGAACAAGGTTCATGCTCTGTTTAGTAGTTCAGGCCAATTTTCTCGCGCATTAGTTATATCATATTGGGCATAGTTTTAGCAAATGGGTAGAATGATTGGATGGGCGTAGAAAGCGGCGTTGTTTTCATGACCAGGGCAGTAGCGGCATGACAGGGGCAGGTAGCGGGAAGGCCCCGGGCGGGACCCGGCGAGGAGATCGCGGCCAC
>CAXUGH010000140.1:0-12714 GCA_964250365.1 uncultured Ktedonobacteraceae bacterium | reverse complement strand
GCACGCAGACTGATATCCTGCAGATTGCCAATGGGTGTGGCGACTAGGTAGAGCATAACTGTTTTTCCTTATTTTTTGCGTATCTCCGGCAATTTCCCAAGCACATCCTGTCGCTTCACCTTCAACGTATGAGTGCGTGGGAAGTCATCTTCGGGCCAGACCGTGAAGCCACGTACCTGTTGATGTGATGCCAGTTGCTTGTTAGCCTGTTGTACAATCGACCTGGCTTTGCTCGCGTCTTCGAGCAGCAGAATGCCGTGTACCTGTGGGTCTGAGTTGTCCTCCGTTAAGCCAATCACTACGGCATCGCGTACATCTGGAATCGAGAGCAGTACGTTCTCGATGTCCTCTGGATAAACGTTCAAGCCATTCGCCAGCACAATCAGATTCTTTTTTCTGCCTTTAATGTACAGGTCGCGCTTCTCGTCCATGTAGCCAAGATCGCCGGTATGATACCATCCGTTTTGAAACGCTAGTGCAGTCGCTTCTGGATTTTTCCAGTAGCCGAGTGCCACGTTGGGACCATGCACAAGAATTTCCTTATCGTCGGCGATGCGTACCTCGATTCCTGGAAGCGGCTTGCCAACTGAGGTAAGATTGTGTTCGCGTTGCGGAGTTGCTGAAATAACGGGGGCGCACTCAGTGGCACCATAACCTTGAATAACTCGAAAACCCATGTTCTCGAAACGTGTACCCAGCGCTGGTGAGAGATAGGCACCACCGCTCACAAAGAAGCGGAATTTGCCTCCGAAGCGTTGATGTACCGCACCAAAGAGATAGTGACGCAGACCAAAAGGTACATAAGCCGCGACACGATGCAACACTTCCCATGCTCTTTCGCGTTTCTGGCGTCGCACCTCACGCTCAATACCATTGAGGAAAAGTTGCAGTGCCTGTGGAACCAGCACCATACAACTCACATTCTGACTACCTAAAAGCTTGAGCAGAGTATCAGGAGAAAGAGTACGCGCATAGAGAACGCTGGCACCTTTCGCAAGAATAGCGATATCGATGGTAAGCTCAAACATATGCGAGAGCGGCAGGATAGAGAGGGCACGGTCATTCGCAGTAATGTTGATGACTTCAAGGGCGGCGAGGGCATTGCTGACAATATTTTTATGAGAAAGCATCACGCCTTTTGGTTGACCCGTCGTGCCAGAGGTAAAAACCAGCTCAGCAAGGTCTTCATCTTTTATAGAGGAAACGCGTGTAGAATCGAAATTCTCCTGAGGCAGTGCGTCGATATCAATAAGAGGCACTGGCGGCTCCTTCAATGTCTCATATTGTTTTTGTGTTGTGATAAGAAAACGCGCCTCAGTCGTTTCAGCGATACGCTGTATAAAGTTTTCTTTACTGCTCGCGTCGAGTGGAACGACGACCATACCAGCCTGTAGCGCACCAAGATAGGCAATCAGCCAATCGACACGACTGATGTTCCAAATAAGGAGCCGACTGCCAATTTCGAGTTCTTGGAATTGTAAATAGCCAGCAAATCCCTCGACACGCTTTTGCACCTCCGCATATGTCAAACTTGCGATTTCTCCTCCTTCAAGCGGTTCGAGTAGTGCTGAGCGTGCAGCGAATTGTGCGACACTACGCGAAAATAGTTCTGGGATAGTAGCCATGTCTAGCCTCTCTTCTTCGTTGACTGACTGCTAGCGACAAATTTGGAGTACAACAGTGTTGCATACAGATTGGAGAACACGTTTCAAGGCAGGGAGACCGCAAGGGTCTCCTCTACACGTAGGGTACGTGAATATGTAGGGGAGACCGCAAGGGTCTCCCTGCCTTGAAACGGGAAGAAACTGTTGTAGTGCCAATTCATTATAATGCACCGCTGTCCTACTTGACTAGAGGGTATCAGATTGAACATTATCTATACAATAAGTATCAATATCAGTACAATGTACAATTCGTGTTGTCGTAGTGTGCCAAACAAAATAGGATTATAAAATTACTTTTTGTTGTGAGAATGTCTATTTTTGATTGAAAAAGTCTTTGTTTTATAGGATATTTCGCTTCGAGGTATATAACCTTTACAAAGTACCAATAATAGATATCATTCATACTTAGTGTATACTTCCTGTTGACAAAATTGCAATCCTATGTTACTATCTTATATAGGATGTGTCACACCCCCGCGTTTTCTTTTGTATATATATGATATCTGAACGCGTGCCCACTTTATCAAAAAGACTTTTATAGATACATGTGTTTTTATGAAGAAAATGGAATGTGAGTGCATTCTTCGGCTTAACAATCTTTTGAGAGTCACACATCTCGCTACCGATTGATAAGCATTCCAAAAATACTGTTTGAATTGAAAGGAAATCCGTCCATGCCATCCCTTGAAACAACAAATGTTGGAAAGGCGGTAGCAGCAAGAGTTGGAACAAATATTAGAGAAGTTCGTACAAAGCTAGGTATGACTCAGGCTCAGCTTGCCGCCCCAGAATTTTCCATTTCTTACATCTCCGCCATCGAACGAGGTAAGATTCGCCCCTCACTCAAAGCTCTCTCCATTCTTGCACGCCGTCTTGATGTGCCATTAACTTTTCTTTTAGAAGGCACACCTGCAGGTGCAGCAGAGGCGCGAGCTGTTGGTTATTCGCCTGCTGATGCAGGGCCAGACCAGAGAATTGATGTCGATCTGCTTCAAGCCGATGTTCTCGTTCAGCAAGGCGCGTTCGCACAGGCTCAGGAGTTGCTTGACCCCATTCAGCCAGAGCGCATCACCACCGATCAGGTGTATCGCCTATATCTTCTTCGCGGTCAGGTTCATCTTGGTGCTAGCGAATATCAGGAAGCGGTTGTTGACCTCCGTTCCGCTCTTTCACAAGGTGAGAGCTTGAACGATAGCGAGTATACCGAACGAGCAAGAAATCTGCTGGGCAAGGCGTACTTCTCCCTCTACAACTATACATTGGCAATGGAGAATCATCTGCGCTGTAATACTGCTATCGAGCAAGGGCTTGTGACAGACCCGGTATTCTCGCTCGAAGTCTTCAGCAACCTCGCCAATGACTACTTCCGCCTCGGCGATTTGGACAGAGCCGTTGCCTACTTCCGCCGCGCTATAGATTTGCTCGATTCGATGGATCGTGATAGCAAGAGTTTCGCGCAGAAGTACATGCAGATCAGCCAGCACTACAAGTCAATTGGCAAAATCGTGATGGCTCGCGATTATGCCATGCGTAGTCTCGCACTCTATGAGATGCGCGACGAGCAACGTCTCGTGGGTATGACGCACCAGAGACTCGGCAAGACGTTTGAGAAGCAGGACAATCTGGATGAGGCCGAGCATGAGTATCATCAGGCCATTGCTATCGAAGGCGAGTTGAATGATCCGGTATCAGCCTCTATCTGTTACACCAGTCTCGCTGAACTTCTGCTCAAGCGCGACAAAGTGGACGAGGCCGAGCAACAGGCGCAAGAGGCTCTTCGCTTCGCGCAGGACGCCGACGATGCACAGACACAGGGACAGGCTCTGATCGCCCTTGCACAGATTCGCCATAAGAAAGGTGATTTCGCGGCGGAAGACCAGTTCTTCACGCAGGCATTGGATCTCCTGGAGTCGGCAAATGCCGATGATATTGCCGCCGGTGCCTACTTCCGCTATGCCAATATGCTTGAAGAGCGTGGCGAGGTGCAGCAAAGCTTGACCGCTATCAAGAAGGCTTTCGATCACCAGCGCAAAGGTAAGCGCAGCGATATCGAATAAGTGTATATTCGTACACAAAAAACGCACAACGGTTCCCGTTGTGCGTTTTTTTGTATAAGAATGAATGTATGCTGATTGTGCCAAACTCTATTTTCATGTACAATGGCAGCAAAGAAACCGCAGTTGTTTTGGAGGGCCTTCCTGATGCCATTTTCGGCGCACGACTTACGCTATCATGCTGAGCAAAACTATCCCTTACTCTATGCCTATCTGCATCGTCACGCGCAACGTTATCTAGGAGGACTCAAGTATGATGCGTTCGAGGTGGATGTTGTTGTGGGGCATGTGGTGGAGCAACTTGTCCGTCTCGGCCTCCTCGGTGCCGCCGATACCACTCCTCTCGGTGCGCTTGATAGCCTGAGCGATGCTCAATTTTACGCGTTTTTGAATCGCAGTGTGAAGAACAAAGCAATTGACCGACTGCGTAAACGTCGCTTGCCCGTAAACACGACCGCCGAACTAGAGGGACCTGAGAGTAGTGAAGGCGATGATAACCCGCTTGACGACGCTGTTATCTCGATCTGGGGTAGTTCGCCCTTCTCGACGCCGGAAGAAATCGCGCTTTTCCTTGCATCGCAAAATGCTCTACGCAATCTCTTAAAGCACTGCATCATGATACTAGGAAGTGCTCCACATCAGTTACAAGCGGTTGTGCAGGAGTTGCGCGAGTTGGGAGCCGACGATTTGCTGCAAACTATCGCGGAGGCACTACCCGACAACGCCCTTGAGTCGCCCGAAACCTCTCATATGAGCCAGCACAAAGACCACGCCCACAAAAAGCTTCGTCATTGTCTGCAAGAACAAAGTACCAATTTGACAGTGACGATAGCTTTACGTATAACTGAATATGGAACACGCGCCGCGACTACCAACGAGTATACGGTTGCTTTGCACACCCTGGCACAGCATGACTTTCGTGAGCATGACGTGCGTCTGGGTCTAAAGCAATTGGTGGATGAAGGGGTACTCAACTGGCAGGGGGAAGATGTTGTTCATCTTACAACAGCCCAGATGAAGCGCTTGACACGCTTCTACAAAGAAGAGTAGGCGCAAACTATCCTATCGTTGGACACAGAGACGATGGACATAGAACAGGCTGTACGCCTTGACAAAGAGTCTCGTAAGCTCAAGGAGACAAGCATATGGACAACATTTTTCATAATGATACATCTCACGCGCATGGTGACGATCTACGTAAACTCGCGCAGTGGATTCAAGATATCGTATATACTCCATCTAGCACTGCATTAACTACACCAACCGCATCTCCACCCAAAAGCCCCCTGTCCGGTGAGCGGGATATACAACTAGAGTTGATGTTACAGGACAGTAGCTATCATAAACGGTTTTATCAACAGATACCGGACTTTGTAGCGGCCTTGTTGAAAAATGATCCGCAGGCCGCAACGCATTATGCGCCGCTGCTCTATCATCTCGCGGGTTGCACTGTCTGTCATCAAAGCTATCTTGAAATTTATGATGCTATGCGAGCCGCGCTTTTTCCGCGTGAGCCACGCCCTATTCTCGGTCAGGGGACGCGCACACTCGACGCGACACCACAACGCATGTTGGCGCATCTCTGTCAGGCGTGGATAACTCAGGCTGAGGCGATACTGCGTCAAGCGCGACACGACGATGTAAACGAGGACGCGGCTGCTCGCATTCTGTTACAAGCTGCCATTCAGATGAGTTCACACATCAAGCAAGATACTGTACGGCAGCAGGCTCGCCATGACCTTGTGCGCGTCGCCACTCTCTTCGATGCTCCAGAAAGCTCTCAGACCTCAACGACTCCCGCTGAGTACGCCTTTACTCCTGTTCTTGCTGGCAGCAGAGGAGTGACAAGACGCGGCGACAAAACAAAGGCAAGAGATGCGGATTCATCGGCAATTATTCTACAATCGCGTTCATTAGAGGGAAGTATCGTGCAACGAGGGCAAACATTAGAGTTGCACCTGCAAGACCTGGAAGAGCCACTGCGCGGTCATTACATCACCACCTCAATCGCTCTCGGTTCGCTAATAGAGCCAATTCGCTGGCTTGGCGGCAATCCACGCGCCATTCGCAGCACCGTTCCCGTAGACGCGACCGGTGTACTGACTATGCCCCTCGGCGAAACCGACCTCAAGCTGAATGTACCAGAGGAGCGCAACCTGCTAGAGACGACGTTCTCGCTACTTGAAGTTCGTGTCGCCGAATAAAAGATATAGAGCATTGTTAAATCTCTCATGCGCCTGCGGCGCATGAGAGATTTAACAATGCTCTACTCATCGACCATCGCTTCCTTGAATGTAGACATCATCGAGTTGCCGCAACACATCCGAAATCTTCTCGGAAACGGCGGGCTGCATATTATCCCATTGCAACAAAAAGTAGAGGCTACGCAAGAAGTTTTTGACGTTGGTTGCACTCCTCCACGCACTTACGTCGGAGCCGCGTTGTACATAACACGACTCTAGCCAGTTATAGAGAAAGTCTTCATCGACCTGCCGCCCCGCGATCATATGTTGCGTCGCAGTAGCGAGGCGCATATCCTCCTCGTGGTACAGTGGTGCCGACAATTGTGCGAGCCTACGAATGACCTGTAGAATGTCTACGCGGTCCTGTCGCGTCATCCTCGGATGTTGAGCACACTCATTGAGGGCATCGGCGAGATGAGCCATCGCATGTGCCCAGCCCTTGCCATCGACGTAACCACGCCAATCTCTCTCTTCTTTCGCGTAGCGCAACAATGCCTGTTTTACGCGTTGCATGATTGACGGCGAAAATACACCCTCCTTCGCATCTGTGTAGAGGATGGCGGCGACGATAAGATTGGAGAAGCTACGCATAAACACAGAGTCGCTATCGACCTCGCCGATATCGTAAAACAGGTGGTTCTCGTCTATGACGGTCTCAAGCAAATGTGTCATCTGCTCTTGTGTTAATAATCTCTTGTCAAGAATCCCGCTTGCAAGAATCATATAGCTCAATTCGTCGCGTAACTCACCATCGGGTGAACTCAAATTCGCAAGGAGGGCAAGGGCAAATTCGTAGTTGTCGATGTCACGCGGGAGTATACAGTTATTTTCGGCAATGTCGCGTAAAAATTGTTTGTTCGTTGCCTGTTTTTGCATTGATTGCATCACTACATCTTTCTATAGAATATAGAATAAATCACCAGTGGAATAGAAAGTATGTCTCTGGTCTCTCTAATAGTATATCCTGTGGCGAGAGAGTAAACGCCTGTCCTCGTGAATAGGCACGCACTTTGAGCCTTTGCTCGTTGGGACGCCCCTCTTTCTGCCAGCTTTCGAGCAACGAGACAAAACGCTGTGACAAGTTCGCATCGTCTCCAAAGGTACGCACTAGTAGGGGGAGAGCTGGCATTTGCGGCTTTCCATCGAAATTCGCGTTTTTTATATCCGTTACTGCATAGGTAAGCAAACTGAGGGCATCTTGACCGAGAACTCCCATGATGTTATAGGTAGGAATGTCGCCAAGCAGAGGAAAAAGAGAAGGAACAATGTTGCGCTCTATCGCCGCGCGTTGCAGCGTCAGATTACAAAATCCAGGTTCGTGCAGTGCTAGCCAGAATGTGAGATTAGAAAAAAGCTCCTGAATTCGCGCCGACACCGATGTTGTGCTATCGGAAGGAGGAGCATGCAACCATTGCATGACGCGCTCAGTGTCAACCTCCGTTTGCTCTCCAAGCGTGAGGTACACAAGCCCTTCTTCCGATGCAAGCTGTACCTGTTGTCCCTGCTCGGCGAAGACGCCGCGTAAACCAACGAAGCCGCATGGTTGTACCGAGACGCTTTCAAAATGTGTCTCCACACGCTTAAATGCAACCGCTATCTGCGGACCACGCACGCTTAGAGGGAGTAGAAGGCGTCCGTTGTCCGCCAGTTGCTCTCGCCATGCGGGAGCAATGTCACCTGCATTGACCGTCAGAATAATACGATCATAGGGAGCAGCATCGGGAAAACCCAAACCGCCGTCGGCATATACTACTTGTACCCGCTCGTACCCCGCTACTGCGAGATGCTTGCGTGCGTTTTCTACAATGTCCTCGTCAATGTCGATGGTGATAACCTGTCCAGTTTCGCCAACGATATGCGCCATTAACGCCGCGTTATAGCCCGTACCCGCGCCAATTTCCAGTACGCGTTGCCCTTTGTGCAGGTCCAGTTGCTCCAGCATAATCGCCATAATCGTCGGCTGTGACGAAGAGCTAACAAAACGCCCATCAACCGTCTTGGTGATAATGGCCTTGTCCTGATAGACCTCCTGCGGTGCTACCTCTGGCAAAAATAGGTGACGTGGTACTGCACGAAAAGCCGCCTCGACACGATGCGAAGCAAGATAGCCCTTCGCCTTCAACTGATCAATGAGTTCTTTGTGTAATGTTTGTAGTGTTTTGTCGCTCTCTTGTGCCATGTCATGCTCTTACCTTATATAATCTTATCCTCTTGCAAAATCTTTAATTCACGCTTCAATGTGTCATTTAAGTTCTTTATACTGCTGTATTTTAAGCATCTTTGTCCTTGTACATCAAAGCGTAATTCTTGACCATTTCTCACTAGGAGCAATGTTGGTTTCCCTTTTCCCCACGCATATCCTACTTCGAGATACACATTCGGATTGGCACCAGTCAAGTCCGCTATTACTACTGATGCCGTTTCGATTTTCTTTTTAACTCGATCAAGAATATCTCCGGTAAAAGCTGTCTCGTCGATGCGTTCGCACACTAAACCCATAGAGCGAACTGGCTCTTGAATTCCAAAATAAAATACGTCGTGCATCTCTTCTGCAAACGGCATGGCAATAAACGCGTGCTTTTTTGCATACTCTGCTGTACCTGTGGTATCAAGTTTTGAAGCACTAATTGGTAAACGTCCTGGAGATTTGATGATGAAGCGAAATTGCCCAGATTTTCCTACTGGTTCTGCAAAATTAGTACGAGTAAGCTTTTCATCTGCTGCTTTACATAGACGCTGCACGCGTGCCTCATTGATATCAATAATTGTGATTGATGCTAGGCTCTGAGGAAATTTGCTCTCTCTTAGAGCATCAATATAACCCGCTATTTGCGATTGAACCGCTTCAACCTCGTCCAGCCCGTATCCTATTCCATGAATAGTCATAACGAGATGTTCGGTGTATGGGGCCTGAATTGCTAAAATACGCAATACATCGGCTGCGAATTGTCGTATTTGCGGGTAATCAAATTCATCAATGGGTGGAACACCAACAAAAAGAACTTGTTTAGTAGTAAATTGTTTCTTTGTATCTATAAGCTGAAATTTGCCTACGCGTGGCTCTAAGTCCTCTGAAGGTATTCCCAGTCGCCGCTTTAACAATGACGCAACTATGTCATCTGTTCCATAGAAAGCTTGAGCATACTTTAAAGCAAGTACATCAGCATCAAATGTTGTAACGTCTCCCCTTTGAACGCTAAATGTTATAGCTCTTGTTCTGCGTTCTTGAACAATTCTTTCTTGCACAATCTTCTCTATGTTTAGAGCTATATCTTCAAAGGCGTCGCCGATATTGCGCCAACTTACAACAGGTCTTGCTGCTGTGGGTAGAGCTTGTAAGTTACTGAATGGAGCGTCTGTCCAACGACAAGGACGAAGGATAATTGGAATAACATATGCCGTCCCTTCTGCATGTCGTTGTAATGCTATTTGCATCTCAGTGCTATAACAGAAGTCTGAAGCGAGAAAATCTGGACTTACCAGCAGAAGAATAATATCGGCATTTTCAATTTGTTGGTTGATCTCTCGTTGCCAATCTGTCCCAGCAATAATATCGAGATCATCCCAAGTGCTAATGAGGTTTTGTTGTTTCAGACCGCTTAAATAGGCATCGAGTGAAGCGCGAAGCGTTACATCTGCACGAGCATAAGAATAAAATAGCTTTAGTGGCTTGCTAAGATTAGTACTCATAACCTAAGTCCTCGCTTCATTTCGACAAATATTAGTTAGATTATCATAACATAGAAATGTTTGCATGACTATAATTGCGACTACAGGCAAAATGAATCGTTAACTAGACTCAATGATTTTATTACTTATTGCTACTATCCAAGAAGTACACTCGTATTTACTACATCTTTAATTGCTTAATTAATCCATTAAACTTCTCTTGGCGCAATTTTACCACCACACTCCATAGAAACCAAAGCGAGCCAGCGGCGAGGAGTACAAGTATTGGCTCGATAGGGGCGCGAAAACGTGGGCTTCCATAGAAAACAAGGTTTTGCGCTATCGTCAAAAGCACAATGAAATAGACGAAAAGTAGGTCGCGCCTTCTTTGCCAGAATGCGAGTATGCCAAGAGCGGCAAGCGCGAAGATACAAGGCGCAATCAGCTTCGTCCAGGCGACAACAAGTTGCGAAGACTTCATATCTGGAAAACGGGCAGTTGGCAGGTCGGCTTCGACAGTCACTGGCGACCACATGTTGGTGAAATGTAAGAGCAACAGTTTAGGCATAGTACCGAGATGATGAAATATCCATTGTTTTGCCGCGTCAGTGTATACCACATCCTGTTTGACCTCACACTTTGCATCGCAAGTATAGAGAGGAAATGGTTTCGCTATATCGGGACTTGAACGCAAGGGGTTGATCCACGAGCCAGCGTAGTCAGGGTTCGTCACTACTTGATCATTGTACGCACCGAGTAAGACAATACCATCACCACTGGCAACTGTAACAAAGCTGTGTGAAACCTCGTAGTTGCGAATTGTCCAGGGAGCAATCATTGCCACCGCTATCAGTGTACTGATAAGTAGCCCTTTACCAGCAAATGACCAGGAAAATACTTTGCGCCACGCCATAAAGACTCCCCACAACACCAACAACGCAAGCACCGCTGGACCATTCGGCCTTGCGAGCGAGAGTAGGCCGAGCAAAATTCCACAAACAACCCACTTGTAGCGGCGTGGCGTGTGCTGCAAGCTATACACGGTATAGCAGAGGGCAAACAGGAGAAAGGTATAGAGTGATTCCGTGTAGAGCCAACCATCGTAAATAAAAAGTTCCGGGTAGATAGCCGCGATAATCCCTGCTAGAAGGCCAATGTATATGTTATTTGTAAGTGCCTTCGCAAACAGATAGACAAAGACGCACGTACCCGCTCCAAGCACACATAAAAAGAGACGCGCATAAAAATCGCTCGGGCCGAAGGGAATAGAAATAAGCGCAATCAGCCCAGGCCACAGGGGAGCGCGATCCACGGTTGGGTAATACAAATGGAGACAATAGCAATGCACATGCAGCGCATTAAAACCAATTGTTTGATAAAAAAACGCGTCATGCAGCGGTGTGTAACGACGAGCAACCGTCACATTATAGAGTACACGTATGCCTAAGGCAAAGGCAAAGAGTATGCTCGCTGGCATGATACGAGATAGCTGTTTCATCATTATATTTCCCGTCGGTGCCAGTCGGTCAACTGTTGATAGGCATGCGCGATGCGTAGCACCGTCGCCTCCTCAAATGGCTTGCCCACAACCTGTATACCAATGGGCAATCCCTCGGTTGAGAAGCCACAGGGGAACGAGACCGCAGGAAGACCAGAGAGATTGAAGGGCATAGTGAGACGCAACAACGCAACAGTTGCATTCTCCGTTATACCGTCAATCTGAATATCCTGTCCTACCTGTTCTAGTGAAGGAGCGGGAATAGGAAGTGTAGGTAGCACAAAAGCATCGACGCGCTGCATAGTGGCACGAAAGCTACTTGACAACATGCGCCGCTCGTATTGCATGCGGAGATAGTCAACGGCAGCGATATTTTGCCCTTGCACTAGTCGAGAGCGCACTACTTCGCTATAGAGGTCAAGAGATTCGGTGAGCCAGCCTTTTTGCAGGTGTGCAAGTGTTGCCTCTGGCATCTGTATCGTGCGATACAAGTCCATCGTCGGGCGCGGCAATTCCACATCCACGAGTTCGGCACCCTCCTCCTCTAAAACGTGAAGGGCGGCACGCCACAATAGTCGCACCTCTGGATGCAGAGGAGCATAAAATGACTCCTGTGGTATACCGAGCTTGATACCCTGTAACGACATCGGACCTCGACCTTCTACGCCGTTAATAAGCGTCGCCGTCGAGCGACTCGACGTACTTGTTGGACCAGCAACACTATTAGGATCGCGTGGATCGTACTTCGCAATAGCATCGAAGAGAATGGCACAGTCCTCCGCGCTTCGCCCAAGCGGACCAACGGCATCAAGCGACCAACTTAGCGGAATGACACCAAAGCAACTCACACGTCCATAGGTCGGTTTAAGTCCCGTAACGCCACAGCATGCCGCAGGAATGCGAATCGAGCCACCTGTGTCTGTGCCAATCGCGCCAAGTGCCATACCCGAAACGACAGCCGCCGCCGAACCGCCGCTCGAACCACCCGTCGTATGTTCATGATTCCACGGATTGCGCGTTGGTGGCGAGTATGGACCATACGCAAATTCAAACGTGTTTGTCTTACCAAGAATGATGGCTCCGCTTTTTCGCAACTGCTCCACCACCATCGCGTCTTCCTGCGAAATATGATGCTCCAACACTCGTGAGCCAGCGGTAGTACGCACACCTTTCACGGCAATCAAGTCTTTAATCGCAATGGGAATACCATGTAGTTGGCTACGATACAGGCCAGTCCTCAACTCCACTTCTGCTTTATCCGCATCTTCCAGAGCCGCATCGCGCATCACAGTGATATACGCCTGGATATTTTCATCCTGTTCATCAATGCGTTCGAGTGTCTCCAGAACCAGTTCAGTTGGTGTAATCAGCCCCGAATGTATCTCTTCGGCGGCCTCGCGTATGGACATATACGGCATGGGGTGGTCAACATCTTTCTTTAGCTTGTGTTTTTCTATCGTGCTTGAATGTTTGTCTATTATAGCAAACCTTGCTATGTTTTAACACTGGCGTAGCATTTGCTAACAGCATCAGCAAAAAAAAGAAAGACGGCATTTGAGCGGCTCCGCCGCTCTCATGGCGTCTTT
>CAXUGH010000139.1:0-12727 GCA_964250365.1 uncultured Ktedonobacteraceae bacterium | reverse complement strand
CGCATTCAAAAGTCGCGCAACCAGAGCCTCGAAGAAATCAATACGATTGCGAACAACCTTGATGAAGTGCTCGCGTAGCTTTCCAATTCGTCGAGAATCTCGACTTTTGTGTTGTACCCAAATGTTCTTGGCGTTCGGCGTGAAGCAACGACCGTGAGTGAACCAGCCAAGTTTGAGACAAGACGCACGTAGGCATGTGAACACATCGAAAGGAAGATCAAAATGCGCGAACTTGTTTTTGTAGGAAAGCAAAAGCTGGAGTGGCACGAAGCAGCCGATCCCAGGATACAGGACGACCGCCAAGCCGTAGTTCGCCCTATTGCCTCTACAACATGCGACCTTGATCAACGAATCATCGCAGGATTTTCTCCTTTCCAACCGCCCTTTGCCATAGGCCACGAGTGCGTCGCTGAAGTGGTTGACGTGGGTGACAATGTGAAGATGGTTAAGCGGGGTGACATCGTAGTTGTTCCCTGGAAGCCTGCGTGTGGTGAATGTAACTACTGCCGAGCCGGACTTACAGCCAGTTGTGAAACATACGGTTTCCTAGGAGCATATGGACTCCCTCTTGGTGCCAACCTGGGAGGGTTGTTCTCCGATTTGGTGCTCGTTCCGTTTGCTGACGCGATGTTAGTCGTCGTCCCGGATGATGTCGATCCCATTGCGGTTGCGTCAGCAGGTGACAATCTCACGGACGCATATATAGGCGTCGGAAAGGGACTGGCAAAGCATCCTAAGGCCCAGGTCCTAGTGCAAGGAGGTGTTGGCTCCTTGGGACCATACGCTGTGGATCAGGCTCTCGCAGCAGGAGCTGAGAGCGTCGATTACATCGACAACGATCCTGTGTGTCGAGAAATCGCACAGTCTCTGGGGGCGAGAGTGCATGAGACCTACAACGATACGTTCCAAATGCACTATCCGGTCGTTGTTTGCGCGAGTCGCGACCTGAAGGATTTCCAACAGCTCTTTCGTGCGCTTGCACCCGGTGGACATTTCTCAACGCTTGCGATCTTTTTTGAGGATAAGCCGATCCCACTATGGGAGATGTATCAGCGTGATGTAACATTTTCCACCGGGAAGCCGAGTACGCGTCCATTCATTCCGACAGTCTTAGAGCTTTGCCGTTGTGGGAAACTGCATCCAGAGCGTGTGGTCAGCAAGGTGATTCCATGGAAGGCGGCGGCAGAGGGCCTGATCGAACCGTCCTTGAAGCCCGTGGTAGTCCGCCAGCCAATCTACTCAAATCGTATACTGAAAGGGATCGATTTTGGGGAAGATGTGAAGTAAGAGCTTGAGGTGGCATTCCTCCTGTCTTCATGCCCTGATCCCTACATCATATGTCTTCTCGCTAACGGTTCATAGTTCTGGGGCCGGGTGCGGTCTACTTCTGCTGTCACTTCTGTTAAATAGGTGTGCAAATGCTCGACAAATCCTTCCGCCGTCATGGGAAACCCTAGCCGCTAGCAATATTCGGTCACTTTCGGCTCGCACTCCTCTCAGAAGAGGAGCTGATCATGGTAGTCAGCATACTGCTCGAAGCTTGCCACACACAGACCACCCGTTTTGAGTTCTTCAGCGACATAGGAAAAGACGCACGTTTCCAGGTGTTGGCGGATGTACTGGCTCTTGTGTTTGCGCCGGAACATAACGGTACGTCGCCACTTGGCACTGGCAAAAGAGAGATCAAGGGTCGCTTCCAGATACTTTTTCGGGTCATGCTCATGAGCAATAATGAAGTTCATGGCTTCAATCAAGGTCTGGTTTGAGGTGTTTGAGGAAAGATCAAGGATTTTAATGATCTGGAAAAGCACTTTGCGGTGCAAAGAGTAAAATCGCCAGACGAGCGGTTGATAGCGATCTCCATGATGGGCGCTCACTTGCTCACACTGGTCGAGCAGGCGTACCGTCCCTCCGGCATCTGTAACTTGCACTCGAAAAGGAGCCAACTATTGTAGGACACGCTGCGTCGTACTTCACCTACACAGAGTTCTTCGACATCGAACGGTTGCCTTCGCACGTAGAGTCACGGGCATTTATCGCGGACTATGAAGCAGCGCGTGGAAAGCCGTTTACGTCCGATGAACGCAAGACATTAGATGCCGCGATGATATACGGACTGGCCTATGGAGCGCGTTGTGAACATGCTCTCAAACCAGACGAGCAGTATTATCCAGAGGGAAGTAGCCGCGCTCTTTTGAAAGAGTACTCATCCGGGGACTGGATATAAAAACTCTAGTCCTGAATGTTACGCGGACGAAGGCCGATCAGTATCAGAGATAAGACGCTTTCAAGCGCGGCATCAATGTCGGGATGCGACCACTCGGCGACATGAGCCGGATCGTGGAAGCGCGTTGTTGCGTCGAATACTGCTCGACCAGAAACGGCAGGATGCTCGCTAACAAACTCACCCTGAGCAACTCCATCAATAAGAATGTGTGTGATTTGCTCAATGAGAGAATCGACGTATGCCATAAATACGCCAGTTGTCTCGCCAGCAAGCTCCCTGTACGCCGCGAATAGCTCTGGGTCTTCAATCGCATATTTTCTTTTACTGGAACACAAAAGATTGAGCCAGCGGCACAGACGTTCTGCGGCTGGCCCACTCTCGTTCGCTATCGCCGTAAGCGGCTTAGACTTTTCGGCTAGCCAACGTTCGGCAACGGCACTGCGTAGTGCTGCTTTGCTTGGAAAGTGTCGGTAGATGCTACCATGACTTACATCAAGAACACGAGCAACATCGACAACAGTTGTTTTGGCAAGCCCGAAGCGGCGGAGAACCTCCTCCGCTGCTTCGAGAATACGTTCGGGAGTAAGTGCTTCGTCGGTCATGAGTTCTGCCCTCGGCCTCGTTCGCTATCGAGTAGAGCCATGAGTGGCGTGGGATAGCGTTCGCCAGCGGCTGCTCCAGCAGGTATGGCTTGCTCGATCTGAGCTAGATCATCCGTTGAAAGTCGCAGGTCGAGTGCTTTTAGTGAGTCAGTGAGGCTGTTGCGCCGACTCGCTCCAACTAACGGCACGATATCCTGTCCTCGCGTAAGTATCCAGGCGATGGCAATTTGCGAAACAGTAGTATTCTTTGCCTCTGCAACTGAGCGTAATGACTCGACAAGGGCAAGGTTGTGATCGAGGTTGGCTCCGCTGAAGCGAGGGAGGACACCACGAAAATCGCTAGGTGTATAATCCCGCTCCCTCGACCGATGTTCGCTGAGAAGGCCATGTGACAGGACGCCATACGCAGTTATACCTATGCCGAGTTCACGACATGTTGGGAGAATATCAGTCTCAATGTCGCGCGAGAGTAACGAGTACTCAAGTTGTACGTCGCAAATGGGATGTACTGCCTGTGCCCGCCGTATCGTATCGGACCCCACTTCAGAGAGACCAATATAACGGACGTAGCCAGCCTTTACCATGTCCGCGATAGCACCAACGGTATCTTCAATAGGTACATCGGGATCAAGACGTGCGGGGCGATAGATGTCAACGTAATCGGTACCAAGTCGGCGCAAGGTGTAGGCAAGAAAGTTCTTGACAGAGGCGGGACGACCGTCGGTGCCTAAAAAGCTCTCGTCAGGGGAACGCAACCCCCCGAACTTGTCACTGATAATGACCCGCTCACGCGCCCGTCCACGTAGGGCATCGCGTAGTAGCATCTCGTTATGTCCCATACCATAGAAATCGGCAGTGTCAAGCAGGGTGATACCACTATCGAGTGCGGCGTGGATCGTTGTGATGCTTTCTGCTTCATTCGCTGGCCCATAGGTGCCAGACATGCCTCCGCAACCCAAGCCAATGGCTGATACTTCAGTACCATGCGTCCCAAGGACACGCGTAATCATCTACTCTACTCCTATCATGCTTCGAGAATTTTCTGATAAGAGGATTATACCCTATAGAATGACAAAAAACAATATCTGTCATTTGAATATTGTTATTTCAGTGGGCTAAAGATATGTTTACAAGAATTTCTTGCTCTGTGCTTTGCATTCGAGTATACTCACGAGATAGGAATTGCGAAGTGTGATCTTGAACAATTCTCGGAGGATTAGATATGGCAAAAGCCAAATTCTCTATTGCACGTAAAGACCAAGAGATGTTAGAACTTGTGGACAGAACTGACCAGAAAACCCTAGCTCTCTGGGCAATGAATTGCGCCGAGCGTGTCATACCCTACTTTGAGGAAAAATATCCGCAGGATTCTCGTACTCAGCATGCTATCGAAACACTCAAGGCATGGATAGAGACAGGGGTATTCAAGATGGCAGTTATTCGCAAAGCTTCGCTTGACTCTCATGACGCTGCTCGTGAAGTGGGAGAAGATAATCCTGCTCGCTCTGCTGCTCATGCCGCTGGTCAAGCAGTTGCAACTGCACATGTACCCCGACATGCTTACGGTTCTGCGATCTATGCTCAACAGGCTATCTATAGAGCTACTCACTCCATGAACGCCGTTGAGAGTGAACGAAACTGGCAATATCAACACTTGCTTCAGTTACGGGACTCTCAAGAAGCTTAATCATTGAGTAACACCGCGTCTTGCTTGCCACTCGTGGTCGAGAATAGCAAATTGTAGTGTGTCCCACCAGCGATTCTTCATCCATTCATTTTCGCGTAGATGCCCTTCGAGGCGCATGCCGATTTTTTCCAGCACATGGGCTGAGGCGGTATTCTCAAGAATACAATGTGCCCAGATGCGGTGAAGGTGGAGGTCATGAAAGCCGAGTGCCAGCAACATCGTAGCCGCCTCTGTCGCGTAGCCATTGCCCCAGTAGCGGCTATCCAATTCATAGCCGAGATCAGCCTCCCATGCATTGGCGAACTTCATGCGAATGCCACCATTACCGATAAGTTGACCGTTCTGCTTTAGCGTGATAGCGAATTGGAAGCGGCGGCGCGGCTGCTCCTTGCTCCACGTAATAAACCTGTTTACAAAGCTGCGTACATCTTCCGGCGTGCGATAAGTCCACGGATTATAGCGTAAATAGAGAGGGTCTTGCTGATAGTTGAGTACTGTATGCCAATCGCTCTCTTCAAACTCGCGCAATAGAAGGCGGTTTGTAGTTAGTTGCATGTCTGTTCCCTTTGCTTGTCATTTCGTCGTGTAGGTAGTGTACTACATGACACAAGAAAGGGACTATTTTTACGGGCTAAGCAGACAGCTTTTGCCAGAGGACGACTAACGAGAATCGCTCGAAAGTATAAGCAGGATTGAGTATGTCTTGCTTATGAGATACACTCTATTGAGTGAATATTTTCTCATGATTGTCGAGAAAAACTGTCTAAAGATAGACAAAAGGAAGAGGCATGAGCATACAGCCATTCAGCATTCATATTCCTCAGACCGTCCTTGACGATTTGCACACACGCTTGGAACAAACTCGCTGGCCTGATGAGATTGATGATTCAGGATGGGATTTTGGTTCCAATTTAAGTTATATGCAAGAACTTGTGGCATACTGGCGAGATCAATTTGATTGGCGTCATCAAGAGGAGCAACTCAATCGGTTCCCACAATTTCGTGCCGAGATTGATGGCTTTGGAATTCACTTTCTTTACGAGCGCGGCAAGGGACCTCAGCCGCTTCCACTCGTCATGACTCATGGCTGGCCCGGATCATTTCATGACATGTATAAGATTATACCTTTGCTGACCGATCCTACTCAGTACGGAGGAGATGCTGCTGACGCCTTCGATGTGGTCGTTCCATCCCTACCTGGCTTTGGCTTCTCTGATTGGCCCCATCAGCGCGGAATGAGTTCGACGCGTACAGCAGAGCTTTGGGCACGCTTAATGACCGAAGAACTCGGCTATCCACGCTTTGGTGCTTCAGGAGGAGATATTGGATCGGGAGTAACTCAACGTTTAGCCCTAGCGCATCCAGAGCTTCTGATTGGCATTCATCTTCACTATCTTGGTGGAAGCAATCTCCCACCAGACCCCTCACCAGCCGAACGAGAATATATAGAAAAGGTGCAGCAATGGGCAGCACAGGAGGGTGCCTACTCTCATATGCATTCAACGAAGCCTCAGACACTTGCCTATGGACTCAACGATGCGCCGACTGGTTTAGCCGCATGGATTATTGAGAAATTCCGTAGTTGGAGCGATTGTAATGGTGATATCGAACGAAGCTTTAGTAAGGACGAACTTCTCACGAATGTAATGATTTACTGGGTCACGCAGACGATTCGCTCCTCCACCCATATGTACTATGAGAACCGCAAAGACCCTATCAATCTGTCAAATGATCAACATATCGAAGTGCCTGCCGGATACGCAGTCTTTCCAAAGGAAATTGCACTTCCTCCTCGTGAATTTGTAGAGCGAACATTGCGTCTTGCCCTCTGGACACAGATGCCACGAGGAGGTCATTTTGCAGAGCTAGAAGAGCCGCAGCTTCTTGCTGAGGATATCCGAGTCTTCTTCCGTCCACTCCGATCATAGCCTGAAAGATACGCTGCTAAGCCAATGCAGATCGCATCTGCATTGGTTTCTGACTACTCTTATTCAAATGCCTCTATCGTCTTCGCTGCATCAGGTATAAATACCTCGATGTCGTCCAACGCATCCTGAGCATGTCCTGCTGTATCTGTAAGATGAGCTTGTAAGGCAGGGATAACACGATCAAGATGTAGCACACCATGAATGCGTGCGAGATGACCGAGACACGTCGCAGCTATTGCCCTAACCTCTTCACGCGGATCATCTAAGAAGGTGATGCAATGAGCCTCAACCCATTGCCAATCTTCGTCATGATAGGTTACACTCGGTAACGCATCCACGATCTCTTGAGCATTTCCGTGCTGAAATATGTTGTCCGCTTCTGTCTGAGTGATATTGTTTGTAGGTTCGTAGCGCATACCTATGTCATCAATACTCGACCTCGTAACGCAATACGACCATATCACGAATGAGGATACCGTTCTCCAACACTGGTGGCTGGATATAGTCGAAGTAGTCGCGCTTGATCTCGAACATACGGAAACCGCATTTTTGATAGAAGGCAAGGTTTGCTAGTGAGGAATTAGCGGTTCCCACAAGTAAAACTGAGCCGCCTCGCGCACGTAACTCGTCCTGCAAACTGGCGATAATCCGCTTGCCATAGCCCTGACCCTCCCACTCAGTGTTGACTGCAATATAAATAATCTCACTAGTCTCATCTTGCTCCCAACGAACTGCCGCAGCTCCGACTAGTTCACCATCCACTCGTGCAGCATATGCTGTATAAGCAGAATCAAGCAGCACTGACCTCACGCGCTCCTCACCTTCCTCAGCGGCTAATAAGATGGGCATCAACTCTTCCGTCTCATCCACAGGAACAGGTATACACTCAAACACCATCTCTAACTCCTTTCAACAATCGTGCTGGCTCAGTTGTTCAGTGGAAAATGTATTACACGACAGTAGAGAGAGGCCATATCAGCACCTCTTGCAATTCTGAATAGTGAAGCAGCGGCTTTGTATCGGGGAGATGAATGTTATGCGAACGTGCCATTGTGTCTTGCTCGATCTCAAGTTCTGCTACTTGTAGAGGCCATTGTTTGTGGTGAATTTCGCCGCGATACAGTCGGTTGTGAAATGTGGTGTAAAGACCATAGCGTTCGGTCAACCAGGAGGCAATTGTTCCTTTGGGTGCGTATTCTATAGGAGCTATTGGACGATAGCGTGCAACGTAGTCGGCGTGTGGCGCGTTGTGATGTGTGCGATGGCTACTATAATGAATGATGTCTCCTCTCTTCTCACATTTCATAGTTGCATTGAAGTAGGGGAGATGGAACATCGATCTTGCAATGGCGGCAGCGATGGGATTACCGGCGTCGAGGCTAAAGAAGTAGACTCCTGGTTTGCCGCCATTTGTTACATAGGTTCGTACATTTAGTTCTGGAAAGTGCGAAAGCCCCTGTACCGAGGGTAGACCGCGTGGATGTATGTTACGCATGCGAAACGGCACAACACCAACCCATGCCTCACCCTCGAAGGTGTCTATGTCAAGGATGGATGGAATAAGGTCGCGTAACGCTTCGGGCTTAATAGGCCAATGTGCAAAGAGCAGTTCGAGCCACAACTGGCTCATCACCCAAGGACCTGTTGGTACAGGGTAGTCTCTATGACTAATGGCTTGCAATATTTCAGCAGTATTCATTGTGTATCCCTCTAAATAAACACAAGAGGGAAATTTTGCTCAAAGAGCAAAATTTCCCTCTTGTGTTTATTTATATTTCCCCATCACCACTTCGATGGTATAGTTTTCCAACTTCTTTGCTGAGGTTGGCGAGATTTTCTCTCGGTACGACTCTTCAAACGAAGGATAGTCGCGCTGACTGATCGAGACGAGCAGGTTAGCCGCCAGCGTCTCTTGTGCGATCTCTTGCTGGTAGTCAACAAGCATTCGCGCCAGCTCGATATCCTCTGTGTAGAGGGCGAGACCGATATGGTCTTCGATGTTCATACCCGCCTTCTTACGCATATCCTGGACGTAGTGCGTGAGGTCGCGGATGAGTCCCTCGTTGCGTAGTTCTGGCGTGATCGTAGTTTCGAGAGCCACGATGTAGCCGCGCTCCTCGGCAGTGACGAAGCCAGGACGTGCGGTTGAGGTTGCAACCACCTCATCCTTCGTCAACTCAAGTTCTTGTCCTTCAACCGCAAGGAAGAATGAGCTAGTCTGTTCGAGTTGGCGTGCCGCAAGTTGCGTACTATGCTCGTCGAGTCCCTTGAGAACTGCTAGGATTTTCTGTACCAAAGGCCCGTATTTCGGTCCCAGTACCTTAACCTGTGGTTTCAGGGTGTATGCAAGCATGTCGCTTTCGTTGCTCATCAATTCCAGGTCTTTGATGTTCAACTCTTCAAGTACCTGCGTACTCAAACGCGTGATGGCCTCTTCCTCCTCCGAGGACGGGACACGTACATACAAGGCATTGAGCGGTTGCCGTACCTTGATCTGCGCCTTCTCACGAGCAGCTCGACCGAGACCAACAACGCGCATCACCAGATGCGTTTCACGCGTCAGCTTTTCATCGATCAACGCTTCCTTCACGACAGGCCAATCCTGTAGATGAACACTCAATGGTGCTTGCGAATCGACACTACGCACCAGATTTTGGTACAGTTCTTCCGTGATGAACGGCGTGAATGGTGCCATCAAAGTGATGAGCGTTGTCAGGCATTCGTAGAGCGTCAGGTAGGCGGCTTGCTTATCAGTCTCAAGCCCCTTTGCCCAGATGCGCTCACGACTGCGCCGCAGGTACCAGTTTGATAAATCATCCAGGAAGTCCTGCATTGCCTCGGATGGCTTAACTGTATCGTACTGCTCCAATCCCTCTGTCACCGTGCGAACAGTGAGTTGCAGTTCGGAAAGTATCCAACGGTCAAGTTCGCTGCGTTGCTCGACCGGCACCGAATGCTGCGTTGGATTGAACTGGTCGATGTTGGCATAGGTCGTGAAGAACCAGTAGACGTTCCAGATTTTGTCCAGCGTCTTGCGTACCAGCATCCATTTTTCATTCAATCGCACAGGTAAACCAGTCTGCTCCGACTTCTCCATATCCTCGGTAGAAGGGATACGTGGAAAGCTTAGATTTTGCTCCGGCACATGATTCGTGTACAGCCAGCGCATTGTATCCGAGCCGATACGCTCCGCTGCATCATCGAAGACCACGAGATTGCCCTTCGATTTATGCATCGGTGTACCATCATCGCCCATCAGCGTTGCGAAGCCGAACAGCGTCTTGAATGGTGCCGTGTTCTCCAAAACCGTACTCATCACAAGCATCGAATAGAACCAGTTGCGGAACTGTCCGGGGAACGACTCGGTGACGAAATCCGCCGGAAACCACTGCTCCCAGTAGCTGTGGTCGGTGCGATAGTGTAGCGTCGAGAACGGCACGATACCGGCGTCGAGCCACGGATTACCGACATCTTTGATGCGTGACACCACTTCATCACACTTGGAGCAACGTATCTTGACCTCATCAACCCACGGACGATGAGGAGTGTGTCCCTCGAACTCTTCCCAGCCGGAGACGGCACGCTCTTTCAGTTCCTCTTTACTGCCAATGATCTCGTAGCTGTTACAGCGTGGGCAGTCGTAGATGGGCAGTGCAAGACCCCAGTAGCGTTTCTTAGAGATCATCCAATCGTCCATGTTACGCAACCAGTCCATCTCACGGTCGAAGCCGAACTGTGGTATCCACTTGATTTGTCGTACCACGTCCATGATCTCATAGCGGAGCGTGTCCATTGAGATGAACCACTCATCGACGAGACGGAATATCAGTTCGGTTTTGCAACGCCAGCACGTTGGATAGCGGTGCTTGTAGTTCTGCGGACGGTACAACAAGCCCTTCTGCGTCAGGTTGTCGGCAATTTCTGCACCTACCTGTGCGGCAGCTTTGCCCGTAAGCCAGTCGAAGCCATCGACGTAGACACCCACTTCGTCGACAGGAGCTATCGCGGGTAGATTAAACTCTTTCGAGAGCGTGAAGTCCTCGTGTCCACAGCCAGGGGCGATGTGAACGATACCTGTACCCTCGGTAGAGGTAACATCCTTGCCCGATATCACCCTGTGAACGACGCCTTGCTCAGCAGGTAGTTCATCGAAGGGACCACGATAGGTCCAGCCAACCATCTCGCTACCCTTGAGTGTCTCGACAACATGATAGTCGCCCTTGTCGCGTCCCTTGAGTTGTTTGAGAACGGGCAGCAGTTGTTCCGCGAGATAGTAATACTCGCCGTCTTGCTCTACTTTGGCGTAGGATAGGTCAGGGTGTACCTCGGCGGCGACGTTCGCGGGGAGCGTCCACGGCGTCGTTGTCCAGATGAGCAGCGACTCGTGAGGACGATCCACCAATGGAAAGCGCACGTACAGGCTCAGGTGCGTGATTTCGTGATAGCCCTCCGACTCTATCTCCATGTTTGATAGGCCAGTGGCGCAGCGTGGGCACCAGGGCATTACGTCGCGTCCCTTGTAGATGAGGCCGCGTTCGTTGCACTTCTTCAGGAATGACCAGATGGTATAGTTGTTCTCGTCCGAGAGCGTGTAGTAGTCGTTGCCCCAGTCCATCCAATAGCCGAGGCGCACTGACTGCTCTATCTGGCGGCGTGCGAAGGTGAAGACACGTGCCTTACAACGCTCCACGAAGTTAGCGATGCCGAACTCTTCGATGTCGCGTTTGGATTTGATGCCAAGCTCTTTCTCAACCTCGACCTCAACCCATAGCCCTTGACAGTCGAAGCCATTCTGATAGCGTTGTCTGTAGCCCTGCATCGTCTTGAAACGCTGGTACAGGTCTTTATAGGTGCGTCCCCACGCATGGTGAACGCCCATAGGATTATTTGCAGTGATAGGACCATCCATGAATGAGTAGCGTTTATCGCTGTTTTCATTGCGATGCAGGTATGCCTGTAAAACCTTATTCTCATCCCACATCTGCTGGATGTTTTGTTCCAGCTTTGGATAGTCTACACGGTCTGCCGCTAGAACTGGCTGGAATACGTTTGCTGTGACCGACACAACACCCTCCTCAATTGCCGATATTCCTACATCGAGAGGAATACAGGGTGAATAATGGATAAATGTAAGAATATCTTCTACCTAATAAAACAATTGCTTATTCCGTGAGCATGATTTCCAGACGTTTGTTAATCCTGCCCTTGTTCTCTGTTTTGGTAATCCTAATTGGTCCAACTGCTTTCGTATGGCTGACATGCGTTCCACCGTCCGCTTGCAAGTCCAGACCGACAATCTCTACAATACGCACCTCTTCGATGTTCGAGGGTAGCAGGTTGATCTTAGTGCGTACCAGATCGGGAATTGCGAATGCCTTCTCGCGTGGTAACGTGTAAACGCGAATGGGATAGTCCGCTTCGACCGCCTCGTTAATCTTCTCCTCGATGAGTGCGATGCGCTCTTTATCCAGATTCTCCATTGAGAAGTCCATACGTGCGCGATCAGGGTACATCTGTCCACCCGTCACCTGTACGCCGAACTCTTTCCAGATAATGCCGCATAGAATGTGTAGTGCGGTATGAGTACGCATCATCTTATAGCGAAAATCCCAATCAATGGTGCCTACGACCTCTGTACCTAGCGACGGCGGAATCATATCGAGCGTGTGCCACACCACGTCGTCGCGCTTGTTCATCACGACCACGTTAGCCTCCTGGTCGTCCCATGAAATGACGCCGCGATCCGCCATCTGTCCGCCACCACCGGGGTAAAACACGGTGGCATCAAGAGCAATTTCGTCACCCTCAACGGCTACCACCTTCGCGGTACATTCATAGGTAAAACTGTTTTCATGGTAGAGTAGCTTGGTCTTCATCGGCGCGGCTCCCTCTTTCTGTATATCTTTAGCTATCTTTTGACAAATTTCAAATACAATAAAAAAACTCTCGTCCAACACCAGGGACGGGAGTTTCCTCTCGTGGTACCACCCTCATTAGCTGTATATCTTTCTACAAAAGGAGAAGGATACAAACTCACTTGGTTTTACGTACATCTAATACGTACCTTTATAATAACGGAAAGGTTCCGGCTCCGCTTACTCGAATGTTCAGCGTGCTGCTCTGGAGTGATATTCTGCTTCCAATCTGTGTCCGGTTCCACCAACCCCGAACTCTCTATGACATCGTTGAAAGCGTACTTTCTCCATCATTGCGTTTCTTATTTCTTACATTGTTCGCACAATGTGCAATACTAAGATATACCTCTATTGTACTGGACTTTGTT
>CAXUGH010000138.1:0-12892 GCA_964250365.1 uncultured Ktedonobacteraceae bacterium | reverse complement strand
TAAACGGGCCGGCCCCGTTTCACCGCGACATTGTACCAATTGCCACCCTCTACAACCCACGCTATCAATCGGTCCCTACCCTAGCTCGCCTCGGATAAATCCGATGAATCTTCGTTCAAGTTGCGGAGTTGCAATGGCAATTGTTCGTCCGCGCGTAGCGTTTGATTCAGAAAACCAATGACGCGATTCACATATAATTGGCGGTCTTCAAAGTAGATGCCACAATGGTCTGAGTTCGCGTCTAGCCATAACTCTTTCTGCTCATCGGCAGAGGCGAAAAGCAGCTTGCCATCATTTGGATTGACAATCGTGTCTTTCAAGCCGTGAATGATCAGTATTGGACGCGGTGCGATACGTTTGATATCACGGAGTGGCTCGACCTGATCAAAATGATAGCCAGCGCGTAGCCACAGGAGCATATCCGTCAACCAGTCGAAGAGTACAAAAGGTAAATGAATGGTACGGCGTACTGCATAGGCAAGGGCACTTCTATGCGTAGCGAAACCGCTGTCGGCAACCAACACTTCAATTTCAGATGTTCTTGCCGTCGCCATAATCGCTATCGAAGCACCCATTGAGTACCCGACAGCACCGAGACGCGTTTGAGGGTCGCGTTGTTTCGCATAAGCTACCGCACCAAGAAAATCGTTCATCTCGCGGTAGCCGAGCGTTATGGGTTTACCAACAATGGTGCCATGACCATAGTATTCAAATGCAAGCACATTGTAGCCAGCCTTCCAGAGATGTCCAGTCATGCCAAGCACATCCGAGCGACGACCACGATAGCCGGGGCATACAATAATGGTCGAGGTTGCCTCTGGGCGCGTAATGTACCAGCCTGAGACTTGATGATCGCCATGAAGTGGGGGAAATGTAACCTCTTCGGCAGGCAGGTTTAGCTCAAAGGGGGTAAATGTGTAAAATTCCGAGAAGTTCTCGGCGTGTTTGGGACGTGTTAGGGTCTCGACGATATACGCGGCTACCCCTAACAACACACTGAGAATACCTACACTCCCCCCCAGACTACCTACAAAAATCTGTTTCAACGAGGGACGATGAAAACGTATGCTTTGTAAAAAGGACATAAATGCCGCCAACCTTTCTAATGTAGGCACGATTGGCATTACACGGTACTAGTAGTTTACCATAATAAAACAAAAAATTCAGCGTTTTTATGCCTCAGTTTTTCTCCAAGCTTTCTTCCTAAGAAAGCTTCTGCTATTTTTATAAACACTCTCTTCCTCTTATTTTTACGCACATACCCTCCATAATAACGAGTCATACTATGTGGTTATCAAAATCATAGAAATCATGTATTGGATTTATAGAAAGAAACTAGGTATACTTTATTTGGAAGTAACAATATTTGTCTTTCATGTTACTTAAACGGAATCTACGAGCATGAATCAAAGATCTATGACGACACATATATCTCAACCAGCACCTCTTGAGAACAACCAAGCTTCTCATACGTCTCCAAAGACAACGGCGGCAACAACTATTATTAGCTGGATATTGCAAGGAGGTGTTATTCTCAGTTCCGCCCTTATCGTACTTGGCCTGTGTCTCCTGCCTACACGACCAGGAGGTCTTTCAGTACATCGCGTGTTGACCTTTCCCCGAACGTTTGCCGAAGTTTGGGATGGTTTACTGATACTCAGACCACAATCTATCATCGTTATCGGCCTCGTTCTCCTTATTGCCACACCCGTTATTCGCGTTGCAGTCTCGGTGATTGCCTTCGCATTAGAGCGGAATTATCGCTACGTTGTCATTACACTTGTTGTGCTAGCTATTCTCGTACTCAGCTTCGTACTCGGCAAGGGAGGCGCGTAATGCACTACTCGTTGCTCATCCTACTCCTCATCTTTGGTGGAGCTGTGTTGGCGGGATTGGTTGGCTCACTCGTAGGACTGGGCGGTGGCGTATTGATTGTGCCACTACTTACCCTTGCCTTTGGCTTGCCAATTCAGTATGCGATTGGCGCAAGCATTATCGCGGTAATAGCAACATCAAGCGGAGCGGCGGCGGCATATGTACGCGAACACATCACCAATATGCGTATCGGAATGTTTTTAGAGATAGCGACAACGGCGGGTGCGGTAAGTGGTGCGTTTCTCGCTGGCTATCTCGCGCCACAACTGTTATTCATCATCTTCGGTATCGTGCTACTCATTTCTGCTCTACCACTGATTTTCAAACTCGGCGAAGAGCTACCACAGGGCGTTAAGAATGACGCGTGGGCAAAGTGGCTACATCTCTCAGATAGCTACCCCGACGAACATTTGAAGCGCGAAGTATCCTATCAGGTGACGCGCACGCCCTATGGAATGGCAATGATGTATGTCGCAGGAGTAATCTCTGGTCTGCTCGGCATCGGCAGTGGCACCTTCAAAGTTCTGGCACTCGATACGATTATGCGCCTCCCGATGAAGGTTTCAACGACAACGAGCAATTTCATGATAGGAGTAACGGCTGCTGCTAGCGCAGGCATTTATCTTTCGCGCGGTGATGTGTTACCACTTGTCGCCGCTCCCGTCGCGCTCGGCGTCCTACTCGGCGCAATTCTGGGGGCACGTCTACTGGCACGTCTCAGCAACAAAATGTTACGGCTTCTATTCCTGCCAGTTATGGCAGCTATCGCTATTGAGATGGTACTACGAGGTGTGGGTATCAATTTGTAACTATTGGGGATAAACTTCCGATAAAATACGTTACATCGCTTCTCTCATCTCGTTTATAGATATGAGAGGCAGACACCACCCCTCACAATCGAAACGTTTTAGTAGCGATAAACACAATAGCGTGTACTCGTAGAACGTATTGGTAGTGTGATTTTTGTAGTCCGTGGACTATTTCAGGGATAGGGAGCTAGAGCAATCTGGCTCCCTGTTTCTTACACATACTTCTCCAACCAACGAAGCAGACGCTCCTCAATATCCAGCGCATGCTGGTACTCCGAGATACCGTGTCCTTCGCGTGGATAGACGACGAGTTCGACGGGTACGCCGCGCTCTTGTAGGGCACGATGGAAGCCGTAGCCGCCGCTTACGGGTACGGGCTGGTCTTTCTCGCCGTGCAGGATGAGCGTAGGAGTGACGATTTTACTGGCGTAGGTGATGGCAGACCACTTGCGATAGACCTCAGGATTGTCCAGGGGGTCGGCTTGCATAAAGCGGATGTCCCAGTCGGAGAGATTCGAGAGGGCGTGGAAGTCGTGCCAGTCGCCCCAGCCTGCGCCCATGATAGCAGCTTTGAAACGTGAAGTCTGGCTGATTGCCCACGCGGTCATGTAACCGCCGTAACTCCAACCTGCAATAGCCATACGGTCTCCATCGACGAGACCACGCTCGATCAGGGTATTGACGCCGTAGAGAATATCTTGGAAGTCTTTACCGCCCATGTCGCCGATGACCGCGTTAGCAAAGGTGGTGCCACGTCCCCAACTACCGCGAATGTTTGGGCGTAGTACGGCATAGCCAGCGGAGGCTAGCAGTTGCGTCCAGAATCCACCAAAGTCGTCAGGCCACGCCCATGAGGGACCACCATGTACATTCACGACAAGTGGAGGGGGTCCCTCCGTTTTACGAACGCTAGGAAGCGTGAACAGTGCATCTATTTGCCAGCCATCAATGCTCTTGTAGCGTATACGTTCCGTCTTGCCGAACGCGAACGTCTCCTCAATAATAGGGTTGAGCTTTGAGAGACGATGCCATGTGATGGAGCGCGCCGCAATTTCTCCGAACCATACGTCATAGGGAGTCTGCGATGTACTGTGAAGCGTTGCGACAAACTGAGAGTTAGATGATGGGAAGAGCGCAGGACCATGTATAACGAAGTCATCGTCGAGCGTCACCACAGCACCATCCTCTTCGCTCACCGTAGCGATTTTATGAGTGACGCCACTATACGCGGCAAATAAGATGTGTTTGTTGTCTGGTAGCCAGTGACACCATGCTGGACTATAGTCACAGGAAGGAGTGAGGTTGCGCGGTTCGCTACGCCCTTTTTCGTCGAGCGGAAGCAAGAAAATATCGCCGCCGCCTTGCCCTCGGTCGCTCCAATCACCAGAAATATACGCAAGTTTACGCCCATCAGGTGCCCATGCAAGTGAACTTGCTTGCATTGTAAGCTGCGTCATCTGTCGCACCGCCCCACCAAGAGAGGAGACGAGGCCAATCTGCCCAGCATACCAGCCGTTTTCATCGGGCTTAATTGAGTAGTAGAGTGCGAAACGTTGGCTGTCGGGCGACCATGTATACTCCCATACAGTCAAGCCGTCAGGGGTGATGGGAGTGGGGCGATCACCTGCAATATGCACCGTCCATAGACGTTGATAACGCGCGGGTCTCACAACTAATGGATCTGTGGGAGGTGCTTCGCCTTCGTATGAGAGAAACGCAATGTAGTTTCCGTCGGGCGACCATAAAGGATCGCTCACTCCATTAGGCATGGTGCAAATCTGGCGAGCCAAGCTTCCATCAGCCGCCATCACATGCAGTTGTAACTTGGCTTTTTCGCCCTCGCCAACTGTCGATATATATGCGATGCTTTTGCCATCGGGCGACCAGCGCGGCACACTTGACGAATATGGTCCCTTGAGTAAAGGTCTCGGTTCGCTGATACCATTTTCAGCTAACAAAGTATCGACGAGCCATATACGTCCTTGTCGTTTCGGTTCATTGCCCAGTCGCTCCCAGAGAGTAAAGGCGACATGCTTTCCATTGGGTGAAAGAACGGCCTCGTCAGGAATACGCATATGCAGGTCCGTCCCTGGCACAAAGAGGGCAAGCGACGATTGTTGCATCGAGGCTCCTGGCGTATTCCTGAGAGTTATGGAGGAAATTTTCGAGTCGTTCACTGATTTGCTCCTATCCTTTTCAATGACACATACGTTGTTAGTATAACAAATGAAGGTGCATTGGGGAGACAAAAAGGTGTGAACTAGTTCACATTTCTAGCAATCATCCTGGTAAATGAAGAAGGTGATGTTTAATTCGCACTGTATGTTCCTCATTTCCTTGAGTTATGAATTGCACAAGTAGCCCATATAGGACATGCTATCACAAAATGTGAAACCTCCTACGTCCCTCATTCGTGTTCTAAGTAGGTGTGAAACACGTCTAAAAGCATATTTAGCTCTTCATAATGACAAGATAACCGTAAACACCATGCAACTCAATACACTAAATTCATACTAGCAAAAAACGGAGGAAATACATGGCACGATTCACTTTAGGTCGGTCAAAGGCCGACCAGACGCAGGATGCAGCACAATCGACCGTTGACAATGCGAAAGACACGTTACAATCCGCGAAAGACACAGCAGTATTGGCATATGAAAATGTCAAAGATGCCGCGCAGTCAGCCTTCTCCAACGTCAAGGATACCGCAACATCAACCGTTAATAACGCTCAGAGCAATACACCTTCCTACAACGATTTGCAGAGCAATCTGCAGAATCAAATTGGTAAGGTACAAGATGCTACAGCCGTTGGTGTAGCCACTGCAAGAGGACTGTTCAAGCAAAACTCGAAGCAGACCAACAAGAACGCAAAGAAGGCTCAGAAACAACTTGGCAACTTGCAAGACACGGTGCAAGACCGATTGAGCGATGTGCAGGATAATGTGCAGAGCGCGGTTCAAACTGGCGTTTCCAACGCTCAGGATGCCATCTCTACTACTGTAGGTACCGTTCAGGATGCGCTCACGAAGAACACGAGAGCGGCACGTAAAGCAGCTCAGAAGAATCTGAAACAGGCTCAGAAGCAGCTCAAGAAGGCTCAGAAATCGGCAAAGGGGAATGCCCTCCCTGGTCTATCTTCTGTGCAAGACGCCGCAAGCAACGTCACAAATCAGGTGGGTTCCAGCATTTCTAATGTGCAGTCAAACATTCAGGATAGGTTGGACGACATACAAGCTGCACGCGAGCGTGCGGCACGCCGCAAGGCACGCGCACAGGCACTGTTCCGCTTCGGTCTTCTCATTGGCCTCGTCATCGCCGTGCTGTACACGCCAACTCCAGGCGCACAAATTCGCCAGCAGTTGGGGCAACAGATTCAGAAGTACCGCGCACAAATCGGTCTCTAACCTTCGAGAGTTTCTCGACAGAATAAAAAATTTCACCCCTGCCGAACATGTTCAGCAGGGGTGAAATTTTTTATTCTGTCTGTTCTCGCACCAATGGCGATGAGTCGTAATGTGCAAGCAAGTCAGCGGGATCGTTATAGATCGCAACCGCCTGCGCTAATTCTTTATCACTTTTATATATAGAGAGAATAACGCAGACAATGTTGGTACTTAGGCTGAGACCACTGTTAATTGTAAACTCAAATTTTTACGCAATAGCACTTTCGCACGGTGAAAATAGGTTTTTGCCGTCGCTTCTGGCATGTGCAACGTTTTACCAATCTCTGAAAAGCTTAACTGCGCGAGATAACGTAATGTTACCACATCGCGGAACTTTGGCGGTAGTGACTGAATCGCGTCTTGCAAAACATCTTGTAAATCGTGCCGCTCCATAATCTCTTCGGGTAGTGGACCGGGATCGGTCATATCGGCTAAGAAGGTAACTTCACCTTCGCTATTCTCGGTTTCTAACTGGGAAAATTGAATAGCGTAACGTTTGCGGCGACGCAGCTCATCAACGCAGCAGTTACGAGCAACTTGAAAGAGCCAAGGTTTGAAGGGTTCAGAAATACCTAACTTTGGAAGCGATGTGTAAAAACGCATAAAGACTTGTTGCAGGACATCACATGCCTGATCATAATCGCCAAGAAAGCGACAAATGAAATTAAATAGCGGATTGGTGTATCTACGTACCAATACTTCAAAGCCTTTCTGATCGCCGTCCAAAACTTGTTGAGCTAGCACCATATCAGAAAGGTCAAAGTTTGCTATAGACGTTGTTTCGCGAATTTGCACGAGTTTTCTCCTCGTTCTAGTTGTGTGGGGTTACATAATTTCGACTAACAGTTTTATCTTTGTATGTTTATAGGGTAGCGCGTTTTCTTTGGAATTACAATGATTTTTTCCCTAAATAAGCTCTACCTTAGGAGGTTGTAATCAAATACTAAAGAGGGAAGCAGAAAGCTTAGATATTGCTTATATTTATAAGAAAAAGAGCATTCCCTGTATATCGACTTCAATATATAGGGAATACTCTTTTCGTTGAAAATGAAATCAGGCGTGTTCTAAGCGGCGTAGTTCAATTTTTCCATTACGTGTGCGAACCGCGAAGGTTGGTTGGGCGTAGATGGCAGGGCTGTTGGCAACGCTACCATCGCAGAGGCGGAAACCAGAGTTGTGCCAGGGACAATAGACGACGCCATTTTCGAGTCGTCCTTCGTCCAGAGGGCCTGCGAGGTGCGAGCAGGTAGCCGCCATCGCGTAGATAGCTTTTCCGTCGCGCACAACAACAGCAGGAATGCCAGCGGCATCCACGCGCGTCAACTTTCCTGGTTCGAGGTCCGCTTCATCCATCACGGCAACAAAGTCGTCGGAGCCACCTTCCCACGCAACATGATTGATGCCAATGCCGCTTGAATACGACAGTTCACCACCAAGATACGCCGAATATAGTGAAATAGCGTATGCAGTGGTAGCCAGCGTGATAGCGGTGCGCCGTTGTCCGGTGAGGCGTAGAATAGCAGAAACAAGGTTTAGCGACAGTACACCTGTATTGAGCAATGCATGCAGCATACCTGTGCGTTGCTCCGTTCCATCTGTATCTACCCAGTTACTCAGACCCGTCGCAGCAGAACCAGCGGCTCCTGCTATACCAAGCCACATCGTCAGGTCTGCACTACGAGCCACGCCATCGTTCTCATCGACTAGCCACACCACATCGAGTAGCGTTGTGGCACTCCACGAGCCGAGCGGAATAGAGACAAGCACAGGATGTAAAGCATGTCCCAACCAGACACCAGCCAAGAGGTCTTTAATTTTGTAACTGGGCTGTCCCGGTTGCCCAAACAATTTACTCGTCCACTGCTGCAACGGACTTGACAGCTTATCAAGCCAGGACATACGGGAAAGTAGTTCGCCGTTGAGATGCCGTATCGCTGGACTTACCGGAGGTGTCTCCATCCAGCTTCTCTCAGTGCTTGTTGTTACTTCTGAAGCCATATACGTGTTTTCCTTTACTACTTTTCGACGGTACGCCAACAATATTCATGTGGCGGATTCATACCAATGATAGAAAATGGTACATCTGTCTTATGTTGCGAATAGAGATAGTGTAAAACGGCTGAATTGTGTGCATAAAAGCGATGAGCACACTCTAAAGCAATGTCCAACGAACGGAAATGGACACTCATTTCCTGCTGCATAGGCAACGAGACATAGGAGAAACCGTGTGCCTTTAACCACTCGTGGTCTTCGCTACGAGGCCAGATTAAGATGATTTTTCCGTTCGGCTTCGTTACACGCTGTAACTCTACCAACCCACTTTCACCACCTTGCTCCGGCAGCGCTGTGAAGGCGGAACACGAAATCGCCACATCAACGCTATTATCTGGTAGTGGCACGGCGTCGAAGCGACCTTCAAGCGGTGTAATACGCTGTGTTTCATGACGGTGAGAACTTTTACGTTTGAGAATACGTAAGAGGCCAGGTGAAGGGTCTACTGCGTAAACTTTTTTCGCCTCATACCGTAGACACTCAAACGTTGCACGCCCACTACCTGCTCCCACATCAAGCACGATATTACCCTGAATTTCTGATGCAATATGCTGAAAGATGCCTGGATGCAACGCCTCTCCCTCGACAAGCTCCTCGTAAAGATCGGGCGTTTTCCAGTAGGTAAGTTCCCAGAAAAGACCGTCGAGAACCTGCTTTCGCGCCGCTACAATTTGCTCCAAAGTAAGTGGTGTCTCCAGTTCTCGACGAAATGCCTTATATTGCTCGCTCGACATACATGCCTCTATACGCTGTACAAGCGACGAAGACGTATCATGTAGACTATGTGCAAGTTGTTGCGTTGTGAAACCAAAGACATCCGCATATAATATTCTACACAAAGAGTCATCGTCAAAGACCTGCAAATCCTCTATATGGAAAGGATTGTCGAACAATGGCTCAGCATGTGTCGCTTCGCTCGTTGCCATAAAGGGTACCCTTCCTAGCACATATCTCGTAGCCTCTCTACACTAGCGAACACGCTTGAGACAGAAGAAAGGTTTCGGATATTACAGAGTTCCCATCCACTCGCCGCCAATGGCGGCGAGTGGATGGGAACTCTGTAATATCTGTTGAATTATTAGAACACTTTTTTAAGAAATTAACGTACCCTTAGTATTTTTTGAAAGACTTGTAATTCAATTGACTATAACCTATGATGTAGGCAGAAGCAGTTCTGAGACCGCTTCGTTGAACTTCATTACATCTTTATCTAGTAAGGAGTACACATTATGAGTATTGTTCAAGCAGTTATCGACTCGTTTGCCGCAGCACTAGCACTTCTCTTCACATTTATCCCCAAGTTGCTCGGATTTCTGGTCATCCTGCTCGTTGGCTACATCGTAGCCGCGGCTCTCTCACGAGCTGTCACATTCTTGCTTCGCAAGGTAGGATTTGATCGCATCTCGACGCGTATCGGGTTAACGCGCCTTGAGCAGCAGATGGGTCTGAAGATGGACACGGCGGGCATTCTAGGTCGTGTTGTCTACTGGTTCATCTTCCTCATTTTCCTGGTACCCGCCGTCGATGCGCTTGGCCTCACCGCCGTCAGTGCAATTCTGAATAACATTCTGGGCTACATTCCAAATGTGTTTGTCGCCATTCTCATTCTATTCCTTGGCACGCTTGCAGCAACCTTCGTTGCCGACATCGTGCGTGGCGCAACCTCAAATGCGAATGTAGGAAATCCAAATGTATTCGCAGCTATCGCGCGTTACGCCATTATCGCTTTCGTCGTGATTGTGGCACTTGAGCAATTGAACATCGGTAGTGCGCTTCTCAACATTCTGTTCACGGCAGTCCTGGGTGCAGCAGCTCTTGCCTTTGGCCTCTCCTTTGGCCTTGGTGGACGCGACGCAGCACAACGCCTTATTGAGCGTAATGAATCGTCGCTAGGGCAAGCCGCTACACGCATCAGCGCACAGCAAAATGCACAACAGCGCATCAATCAAGCTCGCAACGTGACAGATGCACAGTACACGCAACAACCTGATTACCAGCAAACAGCACCTCAGCAGTATCCAACACAGCAACAGCCTTATCCAACGCAACAGCAACAGTATCCACCACAACAGCAGCAACAATATCCACCACAACAGCCTTACCCACAACAGTAGGCACCTTCTCTGGATACAAAGAATGAGGGCGACCACGAGTAGTGGTCGTCCTCATTCTTTGTGTTCTGTGTTCAACCCTGTCCAGTAATAAGTCCATAGAAGAGTAGAATGACTGCCGCCGTCATGACAAAAACGGTTACGACCAGCCCTGCGTTTATCAGCAAACTTAAACGATGTTCGCCCATGACCTTACGATTGTTTCCAACAAGAAACAGGAAAAAGACGAGTATAGGAGAAAGAATACCGGAGAAGACATTCGCCCAAAAGAGTAGCGTGATGGGGTCAATATGAATCAATGCTAATGCAAGACTAACGATAAGAGCAAAGGTCAAAATCAAGTAAAAACCTTCGCTTTGCCAGGGCTTTTTTGAGAGGCCAGTAGGCCAGCCAAAAGTGCCAGCAACTGCGTATGAGGTGCTTGCCAGAAGAATAGGAATAGCAACTACGCCAGCACCAATCAGACCAATAGCAAAGAGATATGCCGCAAATGGACCAAGTACAGGAGACAATGATTGTGCTGCGTCTGCCGCCATTACAATGCTTTTGTGATGCACAAAAAGTGTCGCAGCAGTCGATACAATAATTGCGTATGCAATGAAATTTCCGCTTACAACGCCTGTACCGATATCGAAGGCGGCAAAACGAAGTTTCTGCCATAACGTTCCTGGACGAATCTCCTCTTTTTCGCCTTGCACCTGCCAGAAGATGTTATACGGCGAGATGGTTGCGCCCAACAAAGCTACAGCACTACTCACATTTGCGAAATTCAAGTCGATATGTGGCACAAAGGTATTCAAGACGAGGCTTCCCCAATTTGGTTTTGCCAACACAGCCGTAACGAAGTAAGCGACAAACACAAGGCTCATCGCAATGAATATTTTCTTAATCGACTCGAAATTGCGGTATACCGTGAGATACCAGAGTACAAGCGCGACAGGCACGACAAACCATATCCAGTTGACATGAAAAATCAACTCTAAACCGCTTCCAATCGCAACTAGGTCGGCGGCAATTAAGGCGACATTGGCAGCTATCAACACACTCGCCGCGAGAATAGCTACCCAGCGACCATAATGTTCTCGTAAGACCTCCGCAAAGCCTTTTTGAGTGATGCGCCCTAATTGAGCACAAGCAAACATACACGACTGATACAATGGCGTGGCAAGCAACAAGAGCCAGAGATGACCAAATCCATTTTGCGCCCCATCTACGGAATAAGCCGCTACCGCCGAAGAGTCGTTGCCAGCCATGCCACCGAGGAATCCCGGACCGAGCATACGCAACAGCAAAAATTTCTTTGGCTCCTCCTCTCCTTCCTGCCCTAACTCCGCTCGCTCTTGTTCCATACCGCGCAAGCCTTCAGCAGTAGGAATTGCCTCTTCGATTTCATCCAAAAAGTTGTCCGAGTCTTGCTCACGAAACTCGCGCTCATGCAGAAGTTCCTCGTGACCAGATGCAGAGAGTCCCTCTACCTCTTTGCGATTCGTGTCGATAATCAAGTCACCCTCTGGATGTTGAGATGTTCCCTCCTCTACAGCTTGAATGCGGTCTGCCGGAATCTCTAGCTCTTTTTTGAAGAAAATGCCCTTACGCACAACGATCTCTTCGACATGTCCCTGTTTGTCCCTTATTACCTCAGCCACTTTTGGTTTACTGATGTCGTCGTCGCCTAAGTCGTCTTTTGCTGTCTCTACAATCATCCCCGGCTCTACAGCATCCTTACTGCGCTGCTCTTCTGCCATATAAGCTTGTATCCTTCCTGCATACGTTCCCATGTATTGATATTGCATTGCGAAAGACTAGGCTTTCCGTTCCGCAACGGCTCACCTTTTATACGCAAATATTATGTAAAAGGTAACAAATCGCAAAAGGTTTCTATTTATAGGGTAATGCTTGTCGGTACATTCGGTCTATCACGAAGGTTTGCAGTTAATCTTGATGTGTCACGAGCTACCGAAGGCAGCTCGTGACACATCAAGATTAACTACAGAACTCAGGGCCAGCTTGTCTCGGTGAACGGCGTGATGAGTACCTCTTGCAGAGCTGATTCGGGTGGAACTTGTGCGGCGAAGACGATGACATCGGCAACGTTGGCAGGGTCTTGTAGGTTCTTTTCCTCAGGCATGGGAATGCCCTGCTCCTGAAAGCGATCAAAGAAGTGCGTCTGCATACCGCCAGGGATAATGGTGGTGACGCGAATGCCATAGGCGCGTCCTTCGACGCCAAAACCACGACCAAAGGCGACTAAACCCGCTTTAGAGGCGTGGTATGCCGAAGCATTCGCCCACATGCGTAGTGCAGCGGTTGATGCAACGTTGATGACATGACCCGTTTTTTGTGTACGCATAAGTGGGAGCGAAGCCTTTGTGAAAAGAAACGGTCCGCGCAGGTTCACGCCGATGACGCGATCCCACTGCTCCACCGTCATCTCTTCGACTGAGAGCGTGTAGTCAATGGCGGCGCAGTTCACAACGATATCGAGGCGACCCAACTGTTCGCCAACGGCCTTCACCGTTGCGAAAACGGCGTTGGCGTCGCTGACATCACAGGGAAGAGCGAGAGCCTGAGTACCCTGTTCCGAGAAGCATTAGCTCACC
>CAXUGH010000137.1:0-13113 GCA_964250365.1 uncultured Ktedonobacteraceae bacterium | reverse complement strand
GGCATCAGGGATGTGCTTTTCATTTTTATTTATTTGGCAACTGTATAGCCTGCGTCGTCAAGTGCCTCTTCGATCTTTGTCATTGAAAGCTGGTTGGCATCGTAGCGTAGATGCACTTGTTTCGTTGGAATATCAGTCGAAACAGCCTCTACCCCTGGTAGCACACCGAGTGTGCCATTCACTGTCTTCACACAATGCTCACAACTTACATCAGGAACCGAAAGCACAACATCTTGTACGTTTGCCATTATCATAACTCCTCTAAGTTTCGTTAGCGATTTCCAGCTAGATTGTAGAGTTGAACAAGTTCATCGATGATCTCGTCGCCTCTGCCATTAGCGATACCATCCGGCACACAGGTATGCAGGTGACTCTCGACCAACAACCCCTCTAACTTCTCAATTGCCTTGCGTACCGCGTAGGTCTGTCGCAAGATATCGACACAATACTTGTCCTCTTCAATCATTTTGCGTATCCCGCCCAAATGCCCCTCAATATAGTTGAGCCGCTTGAGAACATCCTGTTTATCGGCATGCATCTGCATAATCCCTTTCTTCCCTACCCATATGGGAGGGGTATATTGTTACTATATCATGAGTAAGCTCGAAATGCAATCAAAACAAAATGCCTACCAATTTTAATTCGACAGTATTTCGTAGGGACCAGATATATCGCGTCCGAGGCGTGATTTATCACGCGAGATCATATCTAAGATGGCTTGTAGTGAGGTTTCGCTAAGATCTCGCTCAATAAAAGGTAGCTGAACGGATACGCATAAAGAGAGGCTCCTTATTTCCAGAGTTTGACATTCTTGACACAAGAGACTATACTTTCTATATACCCCTATGCGGGGGGTATGGGTCACATTATTTAATGTACATAGGCCGGATCAATGGGGAACGGACATTGCTGCGCTCGTCCGAGGGCGTGATACATCAAGCCCCTACAAGGATACTTCCATGACGATAGAATCACATAATGTAGATATATCTCAGCAAGAGAACGTTCAGCAACAGGATACATGCCTTGCGACTTTTGCTATTGAGGGAATGACGTGTGCATCGTGTGCTATGCGCGTGGAGAAGGGGCTGAAAAAGGTTGCGGGCGTTGCCAATGCCCAAGTCAACCTTGCTACGGAAAAAGCTACTGTAACCTACGACCCTACGCTTACAGGTATCGAGCAGATGGAGCAGAAGGTCGAGGCCGTTGGCTACAAGGCTATTCCTCTTGCTGTTCCAAATCCGGTATCATCTGTCGATGAGCAAGCTGTTGATACTCCTACTTCTATCAGCGAACAACAAGAGCAGGAAGATGAGCGCAGGGAACGTAAAGCGGCTGAACTTATTCGTAAACGTAACTTACTTATTTTTAGTATACTCCTTTCCTTGCCCGTCGTCGTTCTCAGCATGTTCTTTATGAATCTTTTTCCAGGCGAAAACGTGCTACTGCTCATTCTAACTACTCCTGTGTGGGCACTTGTGGGTTGGGAATTTCATCGCGGAGCCATCAATGGAATTAGGCATGGCGGCGCGAATATGGATACGCTGGTTTCGCTTGGTTCGACGGCCTCCTACCTGTTAAGCATTGTAGCGACCTTTTTTCCAACGCTGGTAGGGGGTACAACGTTCTATGACACAACGGCACTGATTATTACGCTCATTTTTCTCGGCAAATATCTTGAGGCACGCGCGACCGGACAGACTAATGACGCTATAAAAAAATTGGTCGGCCTACAGGCACGAACGGCTCATGTTATCCGCGATGGCAACGAGATCGAGGTGCCACTTGAACAGGTACGCGTGAATGACGAGCTTATTGTGCGTCCTGGCGAAAAGTTGCCCGTCGATGGCGTGGTTATCGCTGGCGCGTCGTCGATTGACGAGTCAATGATTACTGGTGAGAGCATTCCTGTCGAGAAAACAACTGGCGATACGGTCATCGGTGCCACAATCAATCAACAAGGCTTACTACGTCTACGTGCTACTCAGGTTGGTGCGAATACTGTACTTGCCAACATCATTCGTATGGTTGAGCAGGCACAAGGCTCAAAAGCACCGATTCAGCGTATCGCCGATACCGTGTCGAGCATCTTTGTTCCCGTTGTGCTAGTAATCGCAACGCTCACCTTCATCACATGGTCAATTCTAGGCAATGTAGCAGGTTTTCATAGCGCGGGTGCAATGGGAGCAAGTAGCAATCCGTGGATTGTCGCTATTGTCGCTGCTGTTGCAGTGCTTGTCGTCGCCTGCCCCTGTGCGCTTGGTCTGGCAACGCCGACCGCGATTATGGTGGGTACGGGCAAAGGAGCCGAGCAGGGCATTCTCATCAAGGGCGGCGAGAGCCTCGAACGCATTCAAGCGGTGCAAGCTATTCTGCTCGACAAAACAGGCACAATCACCAGAGGCAAGCCAGAACTTACCGATGTAGTAGCCCTTCCTGGCATAACAGAGGACGAACTACTACGCTTGACCGCACAGGCAGAGCAGGGATCGGAGCATCCAATTGCTGCCGCCATTGTCGCGGGCGCGAAGGCGCGAGGGCTGGTACTAGATACATATCCTGATCAGTTCGCAGCACTTGCCGGACGCGGTGTAGCCGCAACGCTTGCAAAAAAATATATCGTCGTTGGGACACGCACGCTACTACGCGAACGTTCCATTCCCTTTGATGCCCTAGATGCACAATTGAGCGCATTAGAGGCACAGGGCAAAACGGCTATGCTGGTCGCGCTGGATAGCAAGCCCGTCGGTATCGTAGCGGTTGCGGATACGCTCAAAGTGGGTTCGATAGAGGCAATTCAGCAACTACACACGCAAGGTTTAGCGGTATGGATGATTAGCGGCGACAATAGGCAAACAGCACAGACTATAGCGGCTCAAGTCGGTATCTCGTCCGACCGTGTTCTAGCCGAAGTCTTGCCTGAAGACAAGGCAAAGCAAGTCAAAAGACTACAAGAGCAGGGCTTAGTAGTGGCATTCTCAGGTGATGGCATCAATGATGCACCCGCGCTCGTACAGGCGGATGCTGGCATAGCGATGGGAACAGGAACCGAGGTAGCAATAGAGGCATCAGACATCACGCTGGTAAAGGGCAATCTCAGGAGTATCGTAACGGCACTGGCACTCTCGAAAGCCACGATGCGTACCATTCGCCAAAATCTCTTCTGGGCCTTCGCCTACAACGTCATCCTGATTCTATTGGCGATTCTCTCACCGCTCATTCCGTTCTTGAAAGAGCAAGCACCAATTTTCGCGGCTGCGGCAATGGCACTCTCTTCTGTGACGGTTGTGAGCAACTCCTTACGGTTGCGACGGTTTGGACGCTCTTTATAAGAAAGCAGACTAGCACAATACAAAAACACAGCCCGTCGAGCTAGCTCGACGGGCTGTGTTTTTGTATTCCTACTCCTCGCGCAAAGCTTTCCTCAATTCGCGCACAAAGCCAAACGCACCCTGTACCCACGTCATTTTCGGCTCCTCAGCCTGCTTGCGTTTTGCAGCCTCTTGCTGTCGTCGAATCTTATCAGCGATGATGGCGGCGCGTTGCTCTTCGGCACGCAGGTTGTCATAGGCGAGACGACGCACAGGGTTACTCAAGACAGCGTAGGCTTCGTTGAGTTTTTTCATGTGCGTGTCTTTGCCCTGCTTGTTCAAGTCGGGGTGATGTACACGTACAAGGCGTCGATACGCGGCCTTAATCTGATCGCGTGTCGCATCGGGAGCCACTTCTAAACGTGCATAATAATCTGGTAGCATCTTCTAACCTACTCTCAGCTTCCCGTACTGCCGAAGCCGCCGCGTCCCTTGCCAACGGAATCGACCTCGTTCCATTCAACATGTAGCACAGGCACAAACATGCCCTGCGCGATCCGTTCGCCGCGTTGTACCGTGACCGCCTCATCACGAAAATTGTAGACCTGTATCATCAGTTCGTCGCCCTCACCACAGTAATCCTGGTCGATGATGCCAACACCATGCGGAACCAGCAAGCCCTTGCGTCGTGGCGTACTGCTCCGCATCGTCAAGAGCAACATATATCCTGGCGGCGTCTCTACAATCACATTTCCTGGCACGTAGCCAAGTTTGCGTGGCGCGATCTCCGTCTCCTCGCGGCACACAAGATCAAATGCAACGGAACCAGCCGTTGCATACGTAGGTAGAGGTAATGTTGTGTCGATGCGTTTAATTGTCACCTGCAAATGCTGTGCGTTCATGCTCATAGTCAGTATTTTACCACAGTAGAGCCAGCGATGCGCCCTCACTTTCTACTACGCACAACCTATTTGGATAGATCAGCAATTTGATAAAATCTTGATTTTTTCTTTTGATATAACACATAAGAATCTGCTATGATAGTGTACATACAAACAACGAACGTAGCTAAAGGTAGCTAGAGGCAGGCTCTTGAAATCGCGTAGAGTAACCATCATCATTATAAGCGTACTGCTGGGTGTAGCCATTATTGCGGTGATCTTCACCGCGATAGGCACCGTTCGCGCCGTACAGAGCTTACAAAAGCAACATACATTAGTGAAGGTTGGAGATGTCAGCACAATTCGTCCCTGGATGACCATTCCCTATGTCGCCCACAATTATCATGTACCTGAAGGCTATCTCTACGACTCGTTACACATTTCCGACACTCGCAACTCGCGTCACATGCCATTACAGGCACTCGCAAGCCGCTACAATCGACCTGTTAACTCGGTTGTGCATGACGTACAAAACGCGGTAACGCTCTACCGTAAACAGCACCCTTATCATTCCAGCAACAAGCCTTTCCCACAAGAGAGACCCACGACCACAAGCTGGCATGACATGACAGGGGGGCAAGGATATTGAGTACCTTTCTTCCCACCTTGCTCACTTGGCTACAACAGTATGGTTATCCGGTATTATGGCTTCTCGTCTGCATTGCAGCCGCTGGTGTGCCACTACCGATGATGCTTGTCCTATTAGCGGCAGGTGCTTTTGCAGCACTCGGCGATTTCAATATAGTTGCACTCGCGCTAGTTGCAGTAACCGCCTCATGTTGCGGCGATGGCTTGGGCTATCTATTTGGGAGGCGCGTTGGTCCACCGCTTTTGGGCTGGCTCGCACGCCAGAAGCGCATACCATTTCTTTCGGCACAACGCTTGACGCAATCGCAGGAATACTTCAAAAAGCATGGTGCATGGGCAATATTTCTCACGCGTTTCCTCTTATCAGGTCTAGGTGGTCCTACAAACTGGCTGGCGGGAGCGGAACGCTATCCCTATCGCCGTTTCCTATGGGTTGATGTTTGTGGACAAATTCTCAGTGCAGCAATCTCGCTCGGTCTGGGTTATATCTTTGGAGCAAGTTGGGAGGCAGTCGGCGATATTATGGGCGCGATTTCCAGCGTCGCCATCGCGGTACTAGTCGCCGTTTTCCTGGCAACTCAACTTATTAAAACCCTTCGTGCTAATCAAACATCCAAAAATTCTAAAAGAGCAAAAAAAACGGTCTCATTGAGAGATATTCCCACTCAGATACCATTTTTATCACAGCAACAATTTCTACAAAGTGATACACCGCCTGAGCGATTGTTGCCATAAGAGAGGAGAATATACGCCATATTGCCACTTTTGGACTCCTTCAAACGTATTATAGGGAAGAAGAATTCTGTTTCTCGTAGAAATTAGGACAAAAGTATATGCAGGGGGGTAGAATCCTCGGCAATTATAAGGTATAATGAGGGCATGGAATATTTTCCGGTCTCATTCTGTTTTATTATGTGTATTTACATACGATAAAACAGTCGTATACCTTTGATTTCCTCCCTGTTAGACATTTGGTCAAGGCAGACCGTGGAAACGGTGTGTTTTTTCCATATGCAGGCCGGACAGATTGACGAATGATGTATCTTGCTGTTTAGGATACTACTTTTCATGGAGGGCGCACGATGATTGACTTAGAGCGTGCCATGACGGGAACAACGCTTGCTTTGAACGAAACCGCGAAAGGTCATGAGAAGCCGTTCGACCTTGTTGAACAGATGCTCAATAAAGACCTTGATTATACTCAAGATGATGTAGAAGAGGAGGAAAAGGACGAGCCTGAACTCGAAGAAGATATCGCCAGTGTAGACACTGGCCCCCTCGAACTGGAAGAACTGCCTGATATGCAGGAAGAAGGTTCATTGGAAATACCCGAACAGGAAAAACGACCTCTTCTCGCACCTATTCCCGCTGTGTCAGCACAAGAGACGGAATCGCCTGCACGCCGCACAATGATGCGCCGTCGCCGCTCGGAAGAGCAGGATGAGAACGCCGTCAATGCTACCGATGCAGGTGAATCCGATGCTGTGATGACCTATCTACGCGAAATTGGTCGCGTCCCGATGATTACGCATGATCGAGAAATCGACCTTGCCAAACGCATCGAGAGTGGCGACCGCGATGCAAGAAAGCAGTTTGTGTTGGCGAACTTGCGTCTCGTGGTCAGCATTGCGAAACGCTATGTTGGACGTGGCCTCTCGCTTCTGGACTTGATTCAGGAAGGAAACATTGGTCTGATTCGTGCGGTTCAACGCTACGACTGGCGTCGTGGTCATCGCTTCTCCACTCATGCGACATGGTGGATTCGTCAGGCTATCAGCCGCGCCGTCGCCGACAAAGGCCGTACCATCCGTCTCCCTGTATACGTCAACACCGCTCTCAATCGCATCCGTCGTGAACGACAACGCCTCTTGCAAGAACTTGGACGCGAACCAACCGAAATCGAGTTGGCAGAAGCGACCGGACTAGACCCCATTCGCATGGTCGAGCTACAATCCGCCCCTGGTGCCCCCGTCTCGCTAGAACTTCCCGTCGGCGAGGACGAAGAGCAGGAGTTAGGCGATGTTTTAGCCGACACCGAATCAGCCTCACCAGAGGATATCGCAACCACTCAGACGTTGAAAGACGAGGTGCAGCGTGTGCTTGAGTCCGTCCTGACTCCGCGCGAACAACTTGTCCTACAACTCCGCTTTGGTCTAGGCAATGGGCAGGCCCATCCTCTCGAACAGGTGGGACGCGAACTCGGCATTACCCGTGAGCGTGTACGACAGATTGAGGCTGGAGCATTGGCAAAGCTCCGCCAGCCACCCGTGCTTGACCGCTTACGCGGTTAAGTTCTATAAAGAAAGACAACAAAAAAGACACCAACCTTTGGCTGGTGTCTTTTTTGTTGTCTTTCTTTATCAGTGCTTACCTAGATCGCGTTCGACGTGGCTAACATCCTTGATTTTTTCCAGTCGGGGAAAGAGACGTTGCATCTGATCCATGTTAGAAATCTCCAGTGTTGCGTTGATCACGACCAATCCACGATTACCTCCTCGACTGGCGGCACTGGTACGCGAACTAACCGAGGTCATATTTACTCCCGCATCTGAGACGGCGGCTGCGATATCACGAATTAAGCCTGAACGATCATGAGCGTGAATGACGACTGGCACGAGGTAGCGCGTCAGACTCATGCCCGACCAACTCACGTTGATGAGACGTTCTTGCTCCTGCTCGCGTAAACGCTTGAGATTGCGACAATCGCTACGATGCACGATGACACCCTTGCCACGACTGATAAAACCAACAATCTCGTCGTCAGGCAATGGGCAACAGCAGTTCGCAAGCTTTGTGAGCAAACCACTAACACCACCAATTTCAAGCTGCGCCGCCTCCTCTTGCTTGGGCGTCGTCGTGGGTAGTTCCAGGGTCTCTTCTTGCTCTCTAGTCTCTTTGCCTTCGCGCAATTGCCAACGCTCAATCACCTTGACCGCCGCCGGATGTGGACGAACGTCATCGGCACCGATAGCCGCTAACAAATCGTCGAACTCCGCCATGCGATATTCTTCGCACAGCCATTTCATAGCGTCTTCAGTCAAGCTTTCGATGCCACGCGCCCCTAACACCTTGAATTCACGGTCCAGGCGCTCACGCCCAATCTGAATGTTGATAGGTCGCTCGTGTATTTTGAGATAACGCCGTATCTTGCTCCTTGCGGCGGCAGTACGCGCGAAGTTCAGCCAGTCACGCGTTGGGTGTGCGGTGCGGCTCGTGATAATATCGACTATCTCGCCGCTTTTGAGTTCGTAGTCAAGCGGCACCATGCGTGTCACCAGCCGATCACCATCACCTCCATCGGAGTTGGTGATGATACGCGCACCCGCGCAGGTATCACCTATCTTTGAGTGAACGCGATAGGCAAAGTCAAGCGGAGTCGAGCCTACGGGCAAGTCTTTGACCTCACCGCGCGGCGTGAAGATGAATATCTGTTCCTGAAAGATATCGTCCTTGACCGCCTCGACGAAATCGGTATCACTGGTGGTTGCCGCATTCATCTCGCGCTGCCACTCCGTCAATTGGCGCACCCATGTCAGCAACTCTTTCGCGGAGGATGAGGCGTTATCACCCACCTCCTTGTAATGCCAGTGCATTGCAACGCCATATTCGGCGAGTTCGTGCATCTCGTGCGTGCGTATCTGCACCTCCACGAGATGATCGCCCTGGCAAAAGACGGTGGTATGCAGACCACGATAGCCATTTGGCTTAGGGTTGGCGATGAAATCCTTGATACGCCCCTCTTTAGGTTTCCACATGCTATGGACATGTCCAAGCGCGACGTAACAATCCTGCGTTGTATCGACAAGAATACGGAAGGCGATCAAGTCGTGTATCTGCGTAATGTCAACGACTTTCTTGAGATCGTCGAGGCTCTCAACATTGCCCGCACTGCGGTAGAGCTTTTGGTAAAAGCTATACAGGTGCTTCACGCGCCCCGATACCTCAGCTTTCACGCCAATGAGTTTCATTTCGTTGCGTAGCGTGTTGCAAATCGTCTCGACATAGGAACGCCACTGCTTGCTCTCTTCCTCGACTTCATCGCGCACCCACGCATAGCGTTCTGGCTCCAACACACGAAAGGCAAGGTCTTCTAGCTCGCTCTCGACACGCGACATACCTAAGCGACCAGCTAGAGGTGCATAAATTTCACGCGTCTCCGAGGCCATCGTCAACATTTCTTGACGGTCTCCCTCGTAATGTGGCGCATTGACAAGACGCATTGCATGCAAACGATAGGCGAGCTTGAGCAGAACTACTCTGGGGTCGTCTGCCATTGCGATAAACATTTTTCGCACGGTCTCGGCCTGTTGGCGACGCATAGCCTCGCGCACACGACGCTTTTTGGTTTCTACAGGCACGTTTTGCGCGGAGTCGTCGCGTTCGTCGTTCGTCTTGGACGTGCTGGTACCCGCGACGCTCTGCTTCTTGCGCTCAAGAATATTCAGGCGCGACATACTATCAACGACGCGCGCGGTAGCGGCTCCGAGCTTCTGCTCAACTTCTTCGAGCGAGAGAAGGTCGGCATCTACCGCCTCAAAGATGAGACCAGAAGCGATACCCACATAGTCAACGTGCATCAGTTGTGCAAGAATGGTAGCAATAGATAGCGCGTGTTCCAGAGGCGGTATAGGGCGTGTGCCAACGACATCTTTGCATTTTTTCTGTGCAAGTTGTAGAGCTTCAATTACGCGACTCACGTCTGTCGGACTCATGTACCGATGAACAAGCGTTAGCAGTCGATCAATTGCTTCTGAAGAATCGGATTGTATTGGTGCATGTTCTACAAATCTATCAACCATAATATCTATATATTCTTGCCTGAGGCAGTTCTATAGTGTTCTCGCTTAGAGTATCTATATTTTTTAGTGGTTTATTTTGCTGAGGTGCCACGCTCTACGCTGACCACATTCTTGACCTGACGTAGACGACGGAAGATGCGCTCGATCTGATCGATCACACCATTAGCCGCCCCTATTTCTAGTGTAGCCGTAATGACGGCTTTCTGCAATGCAGCATTCGTTGATGATGTTACCATTGTCATATTTACACCAGCATCGGCGACAACCGCTGCCACGTCGCGCAGTAGGCCAGAACGGTCACGAGCAACAATCGTGATAGGTGTCAGATAGGTGTCTGGCTCGATCTGTAGCCAGTTCACCTCGACTAGCCCGTTTTTACTAGTGCGCCGCTTCAGCACACGACAATCGTTGCGATGAATCTGCATTCCCTTTGTGGAACTCAAGGCACCAACAATCGTGTCTCCTGGTAACGGACAACAACAAGGTGCAAGAGCGACTCCCTGGACAAAGGAAGCTCTTTCATCGTCTTTGTTGTATCCATTTTTCTTGTCACGTGCCTTCGCGCCATCGAAAAGCGGCAAATCATACTGCTGTAGAAACGGCAATAAATGCGCCATTACCTGCTCTACCAAGAGGTCTTCGCGTCCTAGCGCGACATAGATGTCGTCTAGTGTTGCATACTGCTTCAAAGTATCACTTGCCGCGACATCATCAGTACGTATACGTTGTAGCAGAGCCTCGGTTTCAGCATTCAAGCCAGGAGTACGTGCAGCTTTCAGTGCCATGTCCAATCGTTCCTGTCCCAGTTGCAGGTTGATCTCACGCTCATACGTTTTCAGATAGCGCCGAATCTTGGTGCGAGCCGCCGCCGTTCGTGCGAATGAGAGCCAGTCGCGCGTCGGATGAACGGTACGATTGACCATGATATCGACAATCTCGCCACCCTTTAACTCGTAATCAAGCGGAACGAGACGCGTCACCAGCCGCCCACTATCATCCATATTGGTAATAATGCGTGCCCCTGCACAATGGTCGCCCAAATCCGTATGAATTCTATACGCCATATCGAGCGGAGTCGAGCCGCGCGGCAGGTCCTTAACCTCGCCTTTGGGTGTAAAGACAAAAATCTGCTCTTGAAAGATATCGCCTTTGACCGCTTCCACAAATTCATCTGCCCCCTGCGGCAAGGCACGTTGCCATTCGCGCAACTGCTCAATCCATGTCACCATCTCGTGATAGGAGAGCCGCCAGCTACTCAGGGAGTCGCTCGCGCCGCCCGCAACACGCTCACGTAGATACCAGTAGCTAGCGATACCGTAGTCGGCGGTGCGCTGCATCTCGTAGGTACGAATCTGAATTTCCGCAAGCTGGTTATCCAGGCAGAAGACGGTTGTATGTAGTGACTGATAACCGTTGAGCTTGGGAGTTGCGATAAAGTCTTTGATACGCCCATCTTTGGGTCGCCAGAGGGCATGAATGTGACCGAGCGCGAGGTAGCAATCGTGATCGGTATCGACAAGAATGCGAAAGGAGACGATATCGTGTATCTGGCTGATAATGCTTTGCTGCTCGTTGTCGGACTGTTGACGCGGCATATCTTCCAACTTACGAGCAATACTTGCCACGTTCTTCCAACGCACTATCACCTCGGCATGAATACCTGCATGCGCCATCTCGTCCCGCAGCGTCTGGCATACCTCATCAAGATATGGCTGGCGACGTATCTTCTCCTTCTCGACCTCCTGTACCAACCACGCATATTTTTCTGGGTCGCGGTAGCGCAAAACAAGGTCTTCCAGCTCACGTTGCACAATCGCCATACCAAGACGACGGGCAAGCGGAGCGAAAATTTCGCTCGTCTCGCTTATAGTACGCTCCTGCTGCACAGGCTTCATCACACTGAGTGTTCGCATATTATGCAAACGGTCGGCGAGTTTTAGCACCACAACGCGCGGGTCTTCCGCCATTGCCAGCAACATCTTACGCACCGTCTCGGTACGCTGATGACGTTTGTCGATTGGCGAAGGAGCAGGGCTATCGGCGGCGTGTTCTTTGCTCTGCTTCTCAGCGATGGCATCGAACTTCGTCAAGCCATCCACGATATTAGCGACGGCGGGACCAAATAGCTCGCGCAAATCTTCGAGCGAGTAGGAAGTATCCTCAACCACATCATGCAGTAAAGCCGCGATAATGCCATCGGCGTCGATACGCATGCCTGCCACAAGAAGGGCAACTTCGAGAGGATGCTGAATATACGGCTCACCAGAACGGCGCACCACGCCCCCGTGTGCCTCGCTCGCCAAGTCGTAGGCACGCGAAATCCCCTCCAGGTCTTGCGGAGCAAGATACAGTTTTGCCTCCACAAGCAGAGTTTCAAGCGTGATCTGAGATGGGATCAATTTTGTCTCCCGCGACAGCGTGTTCATAGTAAAAGTCCAATTATATAATATACGACAACATAGATAAAATATATGCAAACACAATGAATAACAAATGTTATTTCCCCTATTATAAGGAGGAAAACAAAGCTGTCAAGCAGAAAGCCTCTTGTCCTAGTATAAAGAGAGATAAAGAGACTAAATTGGATAAAGCAAAGCTGTACATGTTCTTTACTATATGAAACAGTCTATGAGAGGATGCTTATTCCAGGATTTGGTAGGGACCGATTTATCGCGTCCTCGGTGGGGTTGGGGTAACGTGACGGCGACGATTCCTTGTGGCCTTCATCCCCCCATCCCAGCCCAGGACGCGATAAATCGGTCCCTACCAGAGCCGTCAAAAGATTGAGGGAAAGAGAACAAATAAAAACGAGGCACCGCCAGGAACACCCCCTGGCTTTGCCTCTCCATTCTGAAAAGCCTCTACACTCCTCTTTAGCACAAGACGGTGTAGACTCCTTCCAACAAAGCTAGCATGTAGCAAGCGATACGTTAGTTGCGAGCCACGCGAACTCTGTCGTAGCAAGTGCTACAGTAGACAGGACGATCATTCTTGGGCAAGAATGGAACCTGCGTTTCAGAACCACACTCAGCACAAATAACTGTGTGCATCTCGCGTGGAGCGCGTTCCGCTCTGCCATTGCCACCACCCGAAGCATTGCGGCGTGCGGAGCGGCATGAAGCACAACGGCTGGGCTGATTCATAAGACCTTTTTGCTGGTAGAACTCTTGTTCACCGGCGGTGAATACGAAATCATTTCCGCACTCACGGCATTTCAGGGTTTTGTCTGCGAAGTTCAACTAGGGACCTCCTTGTGATATGTTGGTAGTCCTCCGGGTCATATCCTTGCAGAAGTTCACCAGTTGTTCTATTCCCCTACCAGCGTGGAAAGAAATACTTGGACGACCACTGTATTGCGAGACCGAGACGGGATACCGAGAAAAAGCATACACTATTGCTGTTCAATTTACAAGACATTTTGGGCACATTGTAAGCTAGCTAACACTTTCTTTATGAGATTTTTATGTAACCTAT
>CAXUGH010000136.1:8770-13127 GCA_964250365.1 uncultured Ktedonobacteraceae bacterium | reverse complement strand
CATGACAGCGGCTCTGCGCTTGTCATGCTACGATGCTACTCCTCCGTCTCCTCATCCTCCACCAACTCCTCAGTTTCGCCCTCTTCATCGTCGATAGCAACATCCTCATCCTGTTGCTGTGGCTCGATTGGCTCGACGGTTTCTTCTGCCTCACTGCCGTTCTCTTCGGGAGCATCGGCTGGCTTTTTGCCGTTGGTGGTGGCGACGGCGACGACGGTATCGCCTTTGCCGAGGTGCATCATGATGCGTCCCTGTGTGGCACGACCACCGCGAATGATCTTCGCTACGTCCATGCGGATAACCACGCCTTCGGCGGAGATAATCATGAGGTCGTTATCTTTCTCCGTGAGGATACGAGCTGCAGCGACACGTCCAGTTTTTTCCGTGACTTTGGAGGTGATGACGCCGCCGCCGCCTCTCGTCTGTGTTGGGTAGTCGTCAATGGGGGTACACTTGCCATAGCCGAACTCGGTGACGATGAGTAGCTCACTGTTCTTTGGCGTCAGGTTAAGCGAGACAACTCTATCGTCCTTGCCGAGACGAATGCCACGCACTCCGCCACTGGTACGCGAGGCAGTGCGTAGTTCTGCGACGGTGAAGCGAATTGCGTGTCCTTGTGCGGCAATGAGCAGGATATCGTCATCGGCATGAGCTAGTTTAGCACCGATCAGTTCATCGTCCTCTTCGAGGTTCATCGCAATCAGGCCATTGCGTCGCACTACCTCAAACTCTTCCATCGCTGTCTTCTTGACCTCGCCCTTGCGCGTGGCGACGATCATGAAGTCGCGGCTCACACCTTTCGGTACGCAGACGATAGCAGTAATGCGTTCACGTTGCTCTATCGAGATGAGGTTGATGAGATGCTCACCCTTCGCGGTACGGCTCGTATCGGGCAGTTCGTAGACGCGAAGCTGGAAGACGCGACCACGATCCGTAAAGAACAGCAGGCTATCATGCGAGTGTGCAACAAGTAGATGTTGTACGGCGTCGTCCTCACGCGTCACCATGCCAGTAACGCCACGTCCACCGCGTCGCTGTGCGCGATAGGTGTTGGATGGCAAGCGTTTAATGTAGCCCTTCTCTGTCAAAGTCACGACCACCTCTTCATTCGGGATCAGGTCTTCGTGCTTGAAATCGCTCGTCTCCGACTCGACGATTTCGCTGCGGCGTGGGTCGCCGTACTTCTCCATCAGTTCTTTCAGGTCGGCCTTGATCAGTTTGCGAATCTCGTTGATGTCGCTCAACAACATATTGTAGTAGCTGATACGCTCTAAGACTTCCTTGAGTTCGTCCTCAATCTTCTGGCGTTCGAGAGCCGCCAGACGCGCCAGACGCATATCCAGGATAGCGCGTCCTTGCTCTTCTGAGAAGGTGAACTGTTGACGTAGATTTGTCAACGCCTCGTCGGTTGTCTGTGAAGCGCGAATGAGAGCAATTACCTGATCGAGATGGTCGAGGGCAATTTTCAAGCCTTCGAGGATATGACGGCGTGCCTCCGCCTTTGCCAGTTCGTACTTCGTGCGACGCGTGATGACCTCTTCACGGTGATTGATATGATACTGCAAGAAGTCTTTGAGACGTAGTGTACGTGGCTGTTTATCTACCAGAGCCAGCATGTTCGCGTTGAATGCACTCTGCATCGCGGTAAATTTGTACAGAGTGTTCAGCACGCTCTCAGGATTGGCGTCGCGCTTCAACTCGATATACATACGCATACCGTTGCGGTCAGACTCATCGCGCACCTCAGAGATGCCATCAATCCTCTTGTCGCGGGCCAATTCCGCGATCTTCTTCACTAGTTCGGCCTTATTGACCTGATAGGGCAGTTCCGTCACGATAATACTAGTGCGTCCGCGCTCGGTCTGCTCGAAATTCGTGCGTGCGCGAACTACGACGCGTCCACGCCCGTTGAGGTAGGTATTGCGGATACCTTCGCGTCCATGAATGATGCCGCCCGTCGGGAAGTCTGGGCCGCGCACAATCGAAGAAAGTTCTTCAGTTGTGGCGTCGGGATTGTCGATGAGATGCATGATACCGTTGCACACTTCATTCAGATTGTGCGGTGGAATATTGGTAGCCATACCAACGGCAATACCCGTAGAGCCATTGAGCAAGAGATTGGGGAGACGTGCAGGTAGCACGGTTGGCTCTTCGGTCTGGTTATCGTAGTTCGGCGCGAAGTCAACGGTGTCCTTGTCAATGTCGCGGAGTAGCTCGTCGGCAATTGCCGCCATTTTTGCCTCGGTATAGCGCATGGCCGCTGGTGGGTCATCGTCCTGTGAGCCAAAGTTACCTTGACCAAGCACGAGTGGGTAGCGCATCGACCAAGGTTGTGCCATACGCACCAGAGCATCGTATACCGCCACATCACCATGTGGGTGATAGCTCTTGAGTACCTCACCAACAGTACCCGCGCATTTGCGAAACTGCTTCGTCGATTGGAGACCCATATCTTCCATCGCATATAAGACGCGCCGATGCACGGGCTTCAAGCCATCACGTACATCGGGCAGTGCGCGACTGACAATAACGCTCATAGAGTAATCGAGATAGGCACCAGTCATCTCGTCAACAATACTGACTGGCCTAATATTGCCAAGTTCCATAAAACATCATCCTCACCAAAAAAAGTTAGACATAGCCAAGCGGCGATATCGGGTTGAATTTGTGATATAAATAGTGCGGAGGGGTCTCCAAGGGTTGTATTTGTCTTCCTTATTATATCACATCCTACAGTTGCTCACAAGAAGTATGCCAGTTGACAGGCTCTACCTAGAGCAATACAATGAAAGTCACATGAAAAACGCCAAATTTCCTTGAGGCATGTATATTGTATTTGGGAGCAAGCTTTGTCGATACGCCGCTGGAATAGATATGACCTCTCTGCTGCAATTGTTATTTTACTGGGAACGGGGCTACGTTTTCTCCTCATCACGCTTGGCTGGCCTGCCTCCTACAATGACGAGGGAACGCTGGGCTTGATGGCGCGGCATATTGCCTATAATGGGGCGCATCCGCTTCTCTACTATGGGCAGGATTATTTAGGCTCGCTGGAAGCTTATCTTGGCGCAGGCTTCTTTTCTCTATTTGGTCCATCAACGGCTACACTTCGGCTCGGCTTGCTGCCTCTGTTCGCGCTGTTCCTGCTCTGTATGTATCTACTTACAAGCTTGCTCTATTCAAAATCGCTGGGGCTACTTACTCTTATCGTCCTGAGTCTAGGCGCATCGGATGTATTGTTGCGACAGCTTATGGCGGCTGGTGGAACACCGGAACTTTTTTTCTTCACTGCCCTGCTCCTGCTGCTCACTGCGTGGCTTGCCCTCACATCACGCCCATTATCGAACGCGGAACTTAAAGACGCCACCTCGATGTCTGGTACATCTGGAACGCGTCTCTCGTGGCAACGCCTACTCGCCTATAGTGCGTGGGGAGTGGTGGCAGGGCTTGACCTGTGGAGTCATCTGCTGTGCCTTCCGTTTGTGCTGTGTGCGGGGTTGCTGCTTGCGCTCTTCTGTCGTAAAGAACTCCGTTTGCATACGCTCTCGCTGCTGTTCCTGGGCTTGCTGCTTGGTCTCTCGCCCTTGCTTCTCTACAACATCACGGTTCCTGCTACGCCTAAGGAACTCTCGCTTTTTACGGGAGCCTTTGGCGGTGGCTATCGTGAGCCGTCATATCCGCCACCCGCTGGCTCGCAATCCACGGCAACCACTATTGCCCCCAAACCAATCGCACCACAGCCGCTACTACAGGTTGCGGGTACGCTTGTTGTTGGCATTCCCGTTGCGACGAGTGGAACAGCTTTGTGTCCGATTCAAGAGCAAGACCCGTGGCCTCTTTCAAACTCGTCAAGCAGTGCTATCTGGCTTTGCTCCGCTGTGCATGGAATTTGGAGCATCGGCTGGTTAGCTCTATGGTTTCTCTCTGCTCTCCCTGCAGTAAGCATTGTGTGGCACTACTGGCGTTCCTCAAAGAAACAGCAGTTAGAAGAGCGTCGCACAGTCATACTCAACGCCTCTCGCCTCATGCTGCTGATGGGAGCCGGACTTTCTGTAGTAGCCTTTGTTCTCTATCCACAAGCTTCATCTGTCACACCCTGGATTTCCGCCCGTTACCTTGTTGGTCTCCTGATTGCTACTCCTGCTCTACTCTTTCCATTATGGCAAAAAAAGAATATTCTAAAGGCACTACCTCATTGGGGCGTTTATCGCAAAACGCTAGCAAGCTACGCCCTACTTGTTATTATTCTTGTTACCTGCTTACTTGGCACTACTGCAATCTTTACAGATGGGATGGCATCCGCGCATACCATCGACTCGCAGCAGCAACAACTCATCACGCGCCTTGAGCAACTGGG
>CAXUGH010000136.1:0-8670 GCA_964250365.1 uncultured Ktedonobacteraceae bacterium | reverse complement strand
AAAAGCTGTGGTATCATTAAGTGCAAGAGCGGAAGTTCAGGAAGCGTCCAAGTACGTCATCAACAGTAGAAAAAACAATCAACCCTAATGTCGTGCGGTGTTAGCTCTGATGCCATAGGGGGAGTTCCAAAGTCATGTCGTCATTGCCATTTACAGCTCAGCAGTGTTTTTATGTAGCGCTTATTGTATTTGTGATTATAGGCTTCCAGCGTGGCTGGAGGCGTGAGTTGATAACGCTCGTTTTTGTTCTCCTGGCGGTGGTTTTGGTTCGCCCCGGTAACAATATCATTTCGAGTCTGTTCAACCGGCTGTTGGCTGCGGTTGGCTTCCTCGCTACTGGCTCAACGGCGAGTGGATCATCGGCTGTTCCGAGCAACTTTTTAGGTATGTGGGGCACGCTACTGGCATTTGCGTTGGTTATTGCTATCGGTTATCTTGTTGGCAACCGCGTATTTCCCAGACCTACCAATCCTGCCGACCGCATTCTTGGCGTTGTGCCAGCGGTCATCTCTGGTGCGTTCATTCTCTACTACCTTACCTCTGGCAACTTTTTTGCAAGAGATGCAAACGGACAATCATTTTTCTCCATTGTAGTGCAGCCGCCGGACCCAACGCGCTATGTTTTCGTAATTTTTGTAATCGCTATTATTGCAGTCATCGCCGGACTAGTTATGGCAGCGCGAGCGAAAAAGCCTGCTTCCCCTGCCGCCAAAAAGTGATTTGAATTAGACCCCTACAGACAACAATGGTGTCGAGGTGACGAATGGCTGACAAAACGCAAAACAAAGACAATCAGACTCAGGTAACGAAACCCGTAGACCGCTGGCAATCGGGTCGCCCACGCTTCAATATTCAGGAATTTCGGCGTGGACGCGATAAAAAATGGCATTTTTCGGGACAGCAACCAGACGAAGAGGTACGCGCGGTAGTGCGCGAACACTGGTGGTTTCTGGTGCAACCAGCCCTACCATTTCTGCTCTCGATAGTCGCTATTGTTCTTGTGCTGGCGGCAATTACCACATATCCTCAATATGATAATGTTTTAGTCTACGTAGAGGGTGCGGCTATCTTGCTCGCCATTGGAACGGGAATATGGTTTGCATGGAAAGACCTCGCGGAATGGTGGGTCAATACATTTATCATTACCAACAAACGCATTATCAACTCGCGTGGTTTCTTGCAGCCAACGCGCCAGGAGACGCCGATTGAGAAGGTGCAACAGGTTGGTATAGACGTTAAATCACCATTTCAGGCACTGCTCGGCTTTGGCGATGTACATGTCTACCTTACAGGTGGCGACCTGATTATGAAGCATGTGCCGGAGCCACGCAAGATTAAGGATGCGTTGCAAGGCATCACAGATATTGTCCAGGCAAACAAGAAAAAAGAGGCGCCAATACCAGTTCCAGAAGACCCGGAACTGGCCTCAGTACTCAAAAAACTCGCCGAAGGCAAACCTGTTCCCAAACTCGCCGACGCCGACGAGAACTATCCACCGCCACGTAACCTTGACCGTGTGCGTGGCCCTCGCCGCACATTCGGCGGATTTTTCCATATTCCCAGCCGTGTTCACTATATGTCGGGTGAGCAAACAGTGAAGTACATTCAACGCTCCCAGTACGTGCTGTTACGTAACCTGCTTGTACCGGCACTGCTTATGATACTTGTCTTGCCTATTGCAATTGTGCCGCCCAGTATCGGGTACATTCCTGACGCGCTACAAACGTACTGGTGGCTCATCATGGGTATCGTATTTCTAATTCTGCTACTCTCGTTGTTCTACATCTACCTGAGCTGGTACGACGACATCTACATTCTATCGAGTAGGCGCATTATAGATATCGAGCGCAAGTTTCTTTTCACCGTCGAGACGCGCTTCGAGACGGAGTACAAGAATATCCGCGATATCAAGGTGAGAGTACCAAACGTTCTCGAACGTTTTCTGGATATTGGCGATGTCTACGTCGAGACACCCGGCAGTTCGCCCGATATCGTTTTTAGGACGGTAGACCATCCTTTCTTGATTCAGGACGAGGTGTATGCCATCAGAAATCATAAGGATAAGGAAGATAAGGTCAAGAAGGAGAATGACGAGCGCAAACTGCTAAACATGTGGTTTGGGACGGTCGTGACGAAACTGGAGAGTACAACCAAGACACATGGTGCCCCCAATCTCAGAGACCTGGACCTGCTCACCGCTATGACTCGCGCTCAGGACCTTGGTCTGGATGTGGAGGTATCGGGCGAGGCGGAGCCGAGCTATACCATTCCTCCCGGTCATGTCGTGCGCCAGAGTCCACCAGCCGGTACGCTGATGGAGAATGGAAGCAAGATTGAGATTGTACTCAGCAAGCGACCTTCATTGATCTATCAAATAAAGAGAAAACAAACATGTCCACGTCCTCTGCTGGCACGAGTGCCAGCAGAGGACGTGGACATGTTTGTTTTCTCTAGCGATAGCCTCCACCATTGCCAACGCGTGCCAGCAGAGCAACGCTTTCAATGTGATAGGTTTGGGGGAACATGTCTATCGGTTGCGCTGAAACGAGACGATAGCGTCCGCCGGAACACAGTGTTGCGATATCGCGTGCAAGCGTACTAGGGTCACACGATACGTAGCAGATGGAGCGTGGCGCGAGCGTCTGTAATGCCTGTAACGCTTTGGGATGACAGCCCGAACGCGGTGGATCGACGAGGGCGATATCGACACGTTCACGGCGGTAATGAAGTTGTCCTAGTAGACGCTCTAGCGTTCCTTCAAGCACGGTGATATTGTTCTGATTATTCAATGCAACGGTTGCGCGTGCATCCATGACTGCGCTTGGTTGCGACTCAATAGCAATAACCCGTGATGCCTGCGCTGCCAGGAACGAGGAGAAGAGACCAACACCACTGTAACCATCCAGAATGACATCGCTACGTTGTAGCTCTAATAAAGCGAGGGCGCGTTCAACAAGCATAGATGCTTGCAACAGATTGACCTGGAAAAACGAGTCGGCAGAGACGCGGAAACGTCGCCCAAGCACCGTATCGGTGAGAAATTCCTGACCCGCAAAGACACGTCCATAGCGTCCACCAACACGCTCGATAATGACGCCGACTATGCTGGGCGCAAGCTGCATCAATTCATTCGCTAGCTGCTGTGGGTCTTCAATCATAGAGCCAGGACGTGCATGAATTACTAATAACGTTGGCACTGCCTGTGCCGCTACACTTGTCGCTTCAACAGGAACGCCAATCCCAACATTATTGATGGCACCAACGGCTCCACGTAGCGTAAAGCCCTGCACCATCTCGCCCAGTGTCTCGCCAAAATACTCCATGAGCTTTGCCCGTACTCGCTGATAAATACTATCGAGGGCAGGATGCAGCAAAGGACAGTTTTCGAGCGGTTGAATATCGTGGCTCTCGGTCAGTTTGAAACCAATCTCGCCGGAAGGTCCGACTGAAAATAACGCAATGTTCCGATAATGCCAGGGTGTAATCGTACTGGGCATACCAATTGTGGGATGAACGAGTGCGTCGGGTTGCTTGCCAATACGCATCAAAAGTTGGCGAACAATGTGCGCCTTCCATGTCAGTTGTGCCTGATATTCGATGTGTTGCCATTGACAACCGCTATCAGTCAAGAGAGGATAGGCTGGCTCGACTCGTTCGGGGGCGGGGCGGAGAATTTCTAGCAGGTCTGCTCGCGCATGACCACGCCGCTCCTCCACGATATCCACACGTACTCGCTCACCAGGAATGCCACCAGGAACGAAGAGAACGCGCCCTTCGTAGCGGCCTACGGCGTCGCCACCATAGGCAAGGTCTGTAAGTTCGACATCAATGCTCATGTTCACCTCGCGGTCATCACACGACCTACGTTGTCGTGCGAATCCGTCACATCTTTCCAGCGTTTTTGAATAGTTATAACATAATCGGCTGTTTCGGTTGACTGTAAAGCCGAGTTCCGAAACGGCTCAAGAAAACCGCCCCCAGCCCTATCAACCCCGCACCTATACTAATAACCCAACCAATGTAGGGGAGAGACCCTGCCAACACCAACACTGTCAATCCCACTACAACCTGCACCGGACGTGTGTTCTTCCGTGGAGCGACAACACGCACGATGTACTCGCCCACAAGCGAGCCAACCGCCACCGTTCCCAATGCCCATGCCGCGATAAGTCCAATCGCTACAATAATCGCTAACGGTATAGAGATGATGAGTGCAGCGAGTATCGCCAGTATAGGCAGTGCTAATAGTATACTCAATGTGCCAAGTGCTAGGCTACGGCGTGTCTTGCTCGTCACAGTGGTACGTACAAGCGTCATATGCTCAGGCAGCAATAGCATGAGCAAGAAACCCAGCGCAACCCAGGCTACAACCGCCCAGAAGCGAAAGCTCGGCCCCGTGTCGATGAGTAACAATTGTTGTATGTTCGTCGGACAGCCATACAAGCTGCCGTGCAAATACTGCTCGCCACCAGGAGTAAATTCTCCCTGACACAGGTGGATGTCGCCGTACACTGCCGCGTTATTTTGTAACGTTACGCTACCACCATAGGCAGTGATATCTCCATGCAGCGTTCCGTCAATAATAACACTTGTGCCAAACACTGCAATATCGCCGAGTATTTCGCCTTGTATAACCATTGTGCCACCAAAAGAGGTAACGTTGCCACATATCTTTTCATCGCTATCCACCACCACGTCGCTACCAAACGATGGACGACGGCTACTACAGTCTGCACGTTGCGCTGCTTCGCCTGTTTGAGCGACACGCACACCAGTCGCAAAGGCACTGCTAGCACGACTCGTCACGACCTCTAGCACAGTGCCTAATAAGAACGCTGCGAGGAGCCAGAGTCCAGGCAGCGTGTAGAATACCCATTTTCTTTGTAATGCTTTTCGCATACCATAACTCCTCATCATGCTCGAACCATCTCTTATTCAGAAAGAGCAGAGAGAAAGCATGATTGTCGCCACTTATGCCTCGCGTGGTGGACGCATCAAGCGGAGCCACATTCCCATCATGACAACGACCGCAAAGCTGACCCCCGCGAAGAGAACACTGTTGCGCGTCACAAGAGTTAAGGCCATTTGTACATACTGACCTAACACAAAAAACACATCCACCACACTGCTCAGCAAGAGCAGAAGATGTACCATTAAGTCGGTCTGTACAAGCGTTATGGCAAGCAATAGGAGTGGAATACTACTTAGTGTAAAGAAGGTGAGCGCGGCAACTGCTACTCCTCCTCTACGCATGCGTGCGACACGAGTACGCTGCTGCTCATGTAACACTTCGAGCTGCTGTGAAATCTGTCTCTGTTTTTGCACGGCATGCATAATCGAGTTCGTCGAGACGCTACCTGTGCTGGCAAAACTTTGCGCGACAAGCGGGTGCGTCATTTTGCGCGATGTCTTCAAAAGTGTATCAACGCTTCGTTGCCCCTCTACAAGCTGAGCGCAATCGGAACATTGCTGTAGATGATCGCGCATCTCTTGTACCTCGTCAATCGACAAGGGTTCATGCGAAGGGGCAAGCTTGGATTTAACGTCGTGACAGCGCATCGTTCTGCTCCTCTTCGAGAACGGAACCGTTTTGACCGTTTTGCATATAACGTGCCAGAAGTTCACGCGCACGATGAAGACGCGCCTTGACCAAGGCTGGTGTCAGGTTAAGGGCATGTGCAATTTCATCATAAGAGAAATCGTGCCAGTAGCGCAGCACAATCACCGCGCGATACTTGCCAGGGAGCCGTTGCAGGTACGTCTGTACCTCGTCGTGTTGCTCTCCGCGCAAAGCCGACTGCTCGGGGCTGACGCCCGCATCAACGATCCATTCCAGGAACGGCACATCATCCAATGGCAGAGCCAGGAAGCGTCTGCGCCGCAACTGGTCAATCGAGAGGTGCGATGCAATCGAGAGTAGCCACGTACTAAACTTATGCGCTGGTTTATAGGTTGCAAGTTGCGTATAGGCACGGACGAATGCCTCCTGTGTCACATCCTCGGCCTCGGTTGCGTTGCCAAGCATGCGATAGGCGAGATTCTGTACGGCGTCTTTGTAACGCTCGACAAGAACCGCGAAGACATTTGAGTCGCCGCGCAGGACTAGCTCAACTATTCCAGCATCGCTCATCGACTCCGCTACACCCGCCACCTGAGCCAGACTACCATTCGCGCTCTCACCAGCAGAAGAAAGTGTTCCCGTGCTGGAAGCGGACGAACTGCGCCGTGCCTCACGAGCCGATTGTGCAATCGACCCGATCACATTCAGCGGGTTCGCAGCATTGATCGTCGATTCTAACATATATTCACCGCTCATTACTTACTTGCTTTTTATTTAATTACAGGAGGTTAGCTCCTGTACGCTATACGTTTTGTTGCTCAGAAAGTTGTAACGCTACCTTTGTCGCATTACTCCCTGTAGGGAACAAGGGCATCCGCAAAGGGAAAGCTCCATACAGTTAATCTAACGTATAAACGTAGGTTTTCCCAAACTAGGATATCCCCTCAGAGAGACCTTGTAGTCTCGCTTATTATAACATACTTACATGAAAAAATATTCATTTTTGCGAATGGATGGTGACATGTGCATAAATACCATATCATGTAACCAAGAAGATGAGAGAAGGGAGAATTATATGACTTCTGTAAAAACTGTGGATGAATACATCGCACAGACCCCACAGGAATTTCAGGGAAAGCTGCAAGAGCTGCGAGCGACGATTCGTGCCATCGCTCCTGACGCACAGGAACGCATTAGCTATAGCATGCCTTTTTACGATTACAAAGGACGGTTGGTGTATTTTCGATTGTGGAAAAAATACATTGGCCTTTATATTCCTACTCCCGTCTTAGAGGAACATGCAGACGAACTCAAAAGCTATAAAACCACCAAATCAGCCGTTCATTTCCCTTTGAATGAGCCGCTACCGCTCAATCTCATTAAGAAACTGGTTCAGGAGCGTATGAGAAAGAATGATGAAGCAGGAAAGAGAAACAACTGAGCAGCAGAAATGCGAGGGGCGGCTGTCCCTCGCATTTCTGCTGCTCAGTTGTTTCTCTTTCCTGCTTGTTCTATGATATAAGTGAGCAAATTGAACCGTTAGCATAGAGACGAGAACACATACATGGCAACCATCGCACAAGAACAACCCAAAACTACACTTCCGCCGGGTCCTGCGCCGCTTCCAGTCATTGGAAACGCGCTCTCATTTCGCACTGACCCGCTTGGCTTTTTTCAGCAGTTGCAGCGCACTTATGGCAATATGGCGACGGTCTATCTCGGACGTGTGCCGATTGTGCTGCTCTTTCAGCCCGAACATGTACGCTATCTGCTGATCGAGCATCCGCGTATCTTCAATAATCGTGAGTTCACGCAGGGCAGTGGCGGCAGTGGTGATGGTGTGCTTGACGAGGGACTGCTGACGATTGACGGCGAGGCACACCGCCAGCAACGTCGCGCCGTTCAGCCTGCCTTTCACAAGAAGCGTGTCGAGGGTTATGCGGACACGATGTTGCAATACTCGCAAGAGTTGCTCAAGACGTGGCATGCGGGCGATGTCGTCGATGTCTCGCGTGCTATGCAGGAACTTACACTGCGTATCGTGGGCAAGTGTCTCTTCAACATCGACCTCAATAGACAACTGAACGATCTCGGTGTTGCCTTCGACAGCTTTATCGGCACCCAGCCGGGGATTCTGGAAACGCTGCTTAACATTCGTATCGACCAGCCATTTACCACTTATGGCAAACGTATGGCGGCAGTTCGTCGCCTCGATACGCTTGTATACACCCTGATTGCACAACGACGCGGCGACCCTACGGATCGCGGCGATGTGCTGTCGATGCTGCTTACCGCGCCCGACGCACGCGATGCCGAACATGCTGAGATTCCACTAAGCGATAAACAGGTACACGACCACATCATGACCTTTATCGCCGCTGGACACGAAACAACGGCGAACGCGTTGACATGGACCTTCTACCTGCTCTCACAACATCCAGAGGTACGCGAAAAACTGCTGAACGAAATGCATACCGTGTTGAACGGACGCGTGCCCACGATTGAGGATATGGCGAATCTGCCGTACCTCGATTGGGTGCTGAGCGAGTCGATGCGTCTCTACCCGCCCGCGTGGATACAGGGTCGTAGCGCAACCGAAGCCTTTGAACTCGACGGCGTGCAATTTCCCGCTGGCACACTGTTCCTGATGAGCCAGTGGGTCACGCATCGCATGCCCAGCATCTGGGGCGACCCCGAAATCTTCCGTCCCGAACGCTGGGACCCTGTGAACGGGCAAAAAGTGCCGCAGGGAGCATACTTCCCCTTCGGTGCGGGACCTCGTATCTGTATCGGCATGCCATTTGCCCAAATTGAGGCCAAGCTGATTCTAATAACGCTGCTGCAGAAATACACACCACGTACAGTACCAGGATACAAACCTGAAATTCGACCATTGATAACGCTACGTCCAAAAGAGAACCTGCGTATGACACTTCTGCCGACCTCGACTCAATCCTCGGCTGCACCCGCATGGGAGCAGGTGTTACGCGTTCCCTATGCGTCGCAGAACGAACCCGCCAACCGTCGCGGCTGTCGCAACGCCTTCGCAGGCATCTTCGATTTGTTACAATTATAAAGTTTCAAAACAGACAGCAATTTCATATTCGCAC
>CAXUGH010000135.1:11404-13134 GCA_964250365.1 uncultured Ktedonobacteraceae bacterium | reverse complement strand
TTGACGACGCCCTCGACGTACTGCTGCCAAATGAGCGGAGGCGCAAGGCGAATAGAATGTATTGATACGTTTTATTCCTCCTTCCCAATCGGCAGCAGCACAGGCACAAACCCCTCCCCTGGCTGATAGTCGGGCGATTGGTGGCGGAAGTAGGTGTTGTAGAGGTCGGCGTAGTGTCCACCGCGTTTCATCAGGGTGTTGTGGTTGCCCTCTTCGACGATGCGGCCTTTGTCCAGCACGATGATGCGGTCGGCGTAGCGAATGGTCGAGAGGCGGTGTGCGATGATGATCGAGGTGCGATGTGCAAGAACCGTGTCAAGTCCCTCTTGAATCTGTGCCTCGGTGAGTGGGTCCACGCTTGCAGTTGCCTCGTCGAGTATGATAATCGAGGGGTTTTGTAGCAGCACACGCGCTAGTGCCACAAGCTGTCGCTGCCCCATCGAGAGCGACTTACCAGCCTCACCAACCAGCGTCTCGACTCCCTCTGGTAGAGCCTCTAACCAGTCGCCGTTACCGATACCCTGCGCTATCGCCAGCACTTCCTCATCGCTCGCCTCTGGTCGCGCATAGCGGATGTTGTCGGCGACGGTACCAGAGAACAGAAACGGCACCTGTGGCACAATACCAAGCAAACGGTGATAAGCGATCAGGTCGAAGCTACGAATATCACGACCATCAATCAGCAATTCGCCACCTTGAAACTCATAGAAGCGCGACACAAGTCTACCAAGACTCGATTTACCAGCCCCAGTATGTCCCACCAGCGCAACAGTCTCACCCGGCTGGATGGTCAGGTTGAAGTCGGCTAGCACAGTCTGACGGTCGTCGTAGCTGAAGAAGACGTGCTTGAACTCGATTTTCCCATCCAGATGCGTTACGGGCTGATTGTCATTTTGATGCACGCGCGGCTCCGCATCCAGCAATGCGAAGATACGTTCGCTCGCCGCTAAACCTAGCTGGAACTGGCTCCAGAACGACGCGATACTCGTTAGCGGAAACCAGAGCAGACCGATTCCCTGTACAAACAGGAACCACTCACCGAGCGAGATTGAATGTCCCAGCACTCGTTGCCCACCAAAGTAGACCACGATGGTTGTGCCCAGATTGGCGATGATGAGCAGAATGGGAAAAACGCCGTTATAGAGGAAACCAGAGCGCACATTCACCTGATACGCCTGCTGATTGACTCTCTTGAACTCGTCATACATGGTCTGCTCTTGCCGAAAGTTCTTCGCAACGGTAATGCCACTGATGACCTCTTGCACATTAGCATTAACGCGTCCACTTGAACGCTGTGAACGTTGCGTCAGTATACGTGCAATACGACGAAAGCTCAGCGCAACGAGAACGATAGCAGGTGCAATCGTGAAAGCGAGCAGTGCGAGTACCGCATTTCTCGAAATGAGAACCGCCGCCACTAAAAAGAACAGCAGAAATTGACTCAGCAGGTTGAGCGTGAGCGTAACAACCGTTGCGAACTTCTCCGTATCCGATGTAACTCTACTTACGATTTTGCCACTCGAAAACTCATCGAAAAACGACATGTCGCGTTCCATCACTGCATTGAAGGCATCGGTCTGTATCTGCAACACCACGTCGCCAACGGCCTTCGCGCTATACCACTGACGAAACAGGTTGCATGTCCACGAAAGCACGCCCGATATCAGAATAAACGTGACAAGTAGAATAGCCGTTTGCGTCGCCTTCGACGATGTGAGGGCGTCGATTCC
>CAXUGH010000135.1:9072-11364 GCA_964250365.1 uncultured Ktedonobacteraceae bacterium | reverse complement strand
AAGCTGTGTCTAGCAGCGAACTCAGCACGATCAACACCGTCAAAAAGAGAAGCGTGCCCGTCTTGGGTCGAAAGTAGTTGATAATGCGCCCTACGAGTTGACTATCTTTGTATGTACGGTCGTATGCCTCGGCATCCAGACCATCCATGATGAAACCCATGTTGTGGTGTCCTCCTTATTCCTCTGATGAGGCAGGGAGACCGCAAGGGTCTTCCCTACACGTAGGGTTGACGGAAAATGTAGGGGAGACCCTTGCGGTCTCCCTGCCCCTCGTCCTTATCCTTCATTCTCCTCCAACCGCCATCGTCTTCCCCAATGCAATCGCCTGTATTTCAGCATCAGTTGTGTGTTTTTCGCGTGGCGCGAAGATGCGTCTATATGTTTCGCTCTTCTGTAATAGCTCTTCGTGCGTGCCTGAATCGACGATTTCGCCGCGCCTCACGACGAGGATGTTATCCGCCCAGCGAATTTGTGAGAGGCGATGCGTGATGAGCAACGTGGTGCGTCCCTCTAGTAGACGCCGAATCGCTTTTTGTATCTCGTCCTCAGTTGCGCTATCAATCGCGCTGGTCGAGTCGTCGAGTATCAGAATGCGCGGATCGGTGAGCAGGGCACGCGCAATGGCGATACGCTGGCGTTGTCCGCCAGAGAGCGTGACGCCGCGCTCACCAATCTCCGTTTCGTAGCCTTCCTTGAAACTGTTGATGAACTCGTGTGCCTGTGCCTCATGTGCCGCCGCCTCGATTGCCTCACGCGTTGCCTTCTGTCCCAATCCGTAACCGATGTTTTCGGCGATGGAACGCGAGAAGAGAAAGATGTCTTGCTCGATAGTCGAGATTTGCGAGCGCAGTGAATCGAGGTTCCACTCGCGCACATCAACGCCATCGACCAGTACGCGCCCTGAGTTCACATCGTAAATGCGATTAACGAGTTTGGTAATCGTGCTTTTGCCTGAGCCAGTCTGTCCAACGATGGCGATGGTCTGCCCTGGCTTGGCGTGGAACGAGACGTTTTTCAGCACGGGCGTCTCTCCATAGCTGAAGGTGACGTTCTCGAAGACGATATCGCCGCGCATCTCTGCGCTATAACCACCCTCGTTCTCGTCTAGCTCCGTCTCCTCACGCATCAAGTTTAGGATACGTGCCGAACCAGCAATGCCTAACTGCACAAGGCTAAAGCTCCAGATAGACTGAAAGGCGGGAAAGCGAATGATCGCCATGAGTCCCATGTATGAGACCAGTCCTCCAACCGTTAGTTGATGCTGCGACAACAGGTACAGACCGTGCAGGAATGCACCCGTAAGCGCAACCGCTACCAGCAATGTTGGGAGATAGCGACCTTGTATCTGTCCGTTCTTAACATAATAGTCGCGGTACAGCGAAGCATTGCTACGAAACTTACGTTGCTCCTGCTTCTCCTGTCCCGTCGCTTTGACAACCTCGACGCCCGAAACCGCCTCATTGAGAACCGAGTTCATCTTGCCAAACTGCTCACGCATCTCGTTAGAGACCGGATTGAGTTGGCGCGAATAGCCACGTAGCGCAATCAGAAACACAATCACAAAGAGGATAGGTGATAATAGTAGTCGAAAGTTGATAAAGGCAATAAAGACCATCGGCACCACAAGAGCGGTGAATGAATCGAAGATGATATCGAATCCTGGCACTACCATGTCGCTCAGTTGCGAGATATCGTTCGAGGCACGCGCCATCACATCGCCGACGTGCTGCCGATTATGAAAGGTCTGACTCTTACTAAGCAGACTGAGATAGAGTTCGTCGCGTGCATCGCGTGCGAAGCGTTTGCCAAGTATCTCAGCCGAGAGTCGCGCCGTCATATCAGTTACACCCGTCAAGCCAATAACAACGAGCAGACCGATAACGACAAAGAGTAAGCGACTCGCATTGTTATGGCTCACAGCGTCGAACGCTGTACCCGTCAATGCTGGTACTGAGGCATTGAAGATATTAGCTAATACTGCAGTTAGTACATAAACAAGCACGATGGGGATATAGCGTGCAAGGTGCGAAAAAATCCACCGCGCAGGGGTGGTGCGATTATAGCGGTATTCATCTGAGACCGTAAATTCACGTTTCAGCAAGAGGAACCTCCGTCGGGGCTATATCTGTCTATTGATAGTACAGAACAAGTGTACCATATTTATCCTGACACCTTATGTCAGTAATTTTGGGGATGTTGTGGTAATTGGGGATGCAAGAAATAAATGTACATGCTGGCGGGGGGGGGGGCGGCCGGCCCGCCCGGGGCGCCGCGTGAAAGCTTTTTATGTTA
>CAXUGH010000135.1:3254-9062 GCA_964250365.1 uncultured Ktedonobacteraceae bacterium | reverse complement strand
CCCGGGCGCCCCCCGTCGCCCCCCCCCCCCCCCCCGCGCCAGCATGTACATTTATTTCTCTACAAAAATGCTTTGGGGGAGGAACGCGCTCACCAACCAGTGCGGCATATCGACGACCTCCGAGAGCTTGAGATCGACGGCGACGCTACACAGCATGTAAGCGTCCGCACGCGAAAGTCCATAGGTACGTTGTATGTGATCAATCATGTGGCGCACAGCATTACGGGTGGCCTCGACCATATCCGGCCCAATGCCATCAGTTGCATAGTACGGAGCGGTATTAGTGCGCTGTATAAGTGGTCCAGCAGTCAGAAACTGCGGCTCCGCCACCTGTATATCCTTACGCACGGTCAGGCGCACCGTCGCACGCATCGGCGTCTCGATAGCTGTACCGCAGACCTCACCATCGCCCTGCGCCGCGTGTCCATCGCCGAGTGAGAACAGGGCACCACGCGCCTCCACTGGTAGAAAGAGCTTCGCCCCCTTTGTCAGATGCTTGGTGTCCATATTGCCACCATGCCGGTAGGGTGGTATCGTTGAAAGCGCACCCGCCGCGCCCGGAGCAAGGCCAATTTCGCCGCAAAATGGGGACAGTGGAATGCGAATACCAGCAGCGAACTCTCCCCAACCATCGGCACCCCCTTCGAGATGCCAGATTTTCAGTGCCGCCTCTGGAAACTCGTCTGCAAGAAGTCCAAAGCCTGGAATAATCGCGGTCCAGCCCCAGTTCGCTGGCTGCAAATCCAAAAACTCCACCTGTAACGTATCCCCCGGCTCCGCGCCCTCTACATAGATAGGTCCATTCACCTGATCGACGCGCGAGAAATCGAGCGTAGAAATGGCCTCAACGGTACTCTCCGCTCCAATCTGCCCACCAGCCGCGTCCAATAAATCGAACTCGACCTCCTCGCCCGATGCAATCGTAGCAATGGGTGCAATGCTATTGTCCCACGCAAGGTGAAACTGATTCCGCCGGACGTGGATAGTACGTCCCGTTCGTGTGGTATCTGTCATATGTTTTTGCTCCTTTCACAAGTGGTATAATTAAGGTTATGATAATAAGGAAGAGAGCAAGTTAGCTATAGGTAAATATTCCTATCTATTTTATTTGCTGCCCCAAAAGCTCTATACTTTCTTCAGATTACCAAGTTGCTGAGCGATAAAGAGGTAGAATACTCCTCTCTAACAAAGAGGAATCAGAAAAGGAAACTATAGAGATGGCTGATTATCCACTCGTCACTCCATTGCAGAACGAGCAAGATTTGTCACAGCAAGAGTCCTCAAACGATTTATTGAATATTACGCCGTTGCCTTCTGAAACGTACATCGCCCAAACTATGCCTTCGATTCTGGGAACCGTGGATATGACAGCCACGTTCGTATTTTCAATCTTCTTCATTGCAAATGCGGCGAACGCAGCTCTTGGCGGCGTTTCAGCTCTTACCTATTTATTATTAGGAGGCATTACCTTTTTTGTGCCTTGCGTGGTGGCAGTTGCTCAACTAAGTAATATGTTTCCCAACGAAGGTTCTCTTTATAACTGGACGTACAAGGCACTTGGACGCTTCTGGAGCTTTTTCATCGGACTCTGTTTTTGGCTTCCAGGCATTCTAGTGATTATCGCTAGCGCGGATACTTTCGTTTCTTATCTGCAAGGACTAAACAATCAGTGGTTACCTCAACCCTGGCAACAGGGTCTCGTGATTGTTGCTGTGCTTGCCCTGTCGGGCTTTCTGGCAACACAGCGTTTTCGTATGATTCAGCATCTGATCAACGCTGTGGTAGGTCTCCTGCTCTTTACTGTAGTCTTGATCGGGCTAGCAGCGGCATTCTGGCTCGTTGGTGGTCACGCTTCCGCAACGAACTTTGGGAACATTGGAGATTGGAGTGTTACACCAGACAACTTTGGACTCTTCGGTGTCATCACGTTGATTTACCTCGGTGTCAATGTTCCTCTCAATATGGCGGGTGAGGTCAAACAATCTGGAAGTTCCCCCAATAAGCGCATTATTCGTCGTCACCTGTTGTATGGCGCACCGATTGTCTTTGTATGCTTCTTTGTTTGTACCTTTGCACTGTTAGCTGTTCGTGGCACAAATGCAATGGGGTCAGCCGCTGTCCTACCATACGAATTGGTGACGCTGGTGTCAACGGTGTTTGGGAAAATCGCCGGTGGAATTGTTGTTGTTTGTATTCTAAGTTCGTTACTCATGTTCTGTGTTCTCTACAATTATGCCTTCGCACGATTGTTGTTGGTAGGAGCGGTTGATCAACGCCTTCCTCTAAACATAGGGAAGCTCAATAAAAATCGTGTTCCTGGGAATGCAATTAGACTGCAAACGCTTATCACCATCTTCTTCACCATCGTTGTCTTTATTGCTCTCCCTTTTATTATTCCCTTTGGCAATTCTGCAAACCTGCCTACAGAAGCATATAACGTGGTACTTGCTGCGGTCACTCTTGTATGGACATTTGCAACGGGCTTTTTCTTTGTTGACCTGTTTGTTCTTTATACAAAAAATCCCGCGACCTTTAGAAAGAGACTGATTATTCCAAGTCCGCTTTTATGGCTATGCATTCTTGTCGGACCTCTTGCATGTATCGTCGCTATCTTTGAGACGCTACAGTCCTCTTCAATCCCCACGCTTATCAACAATTCAGCGTGGCTAGGATTTGTCGGTATTGTTACATTGATTTGCCTCGTTTTCGCGGCTATTGCTAGCATGCTTGCAAGTAGCGAGGCTGGCTGGGAAAACCTTCAGGATTGATAGTAAAGAGAGAGCATACAAAATCGGCAAGAACATTGTTCTTGCCGATTTTGTATGCTCTCTCGACGGTAGATTTACATGCGTCGCTTTTAACGCCAGTCGGAGATGACATAGGCGTCGGGACGGTTGTATCCTGCTTCGTTGGGCTTTTGCATCGCAATGCCATTTAAATCTGTTCGGTACCCGCTCTTGAGAACATGACGATATGCTGCATCGCAAGCCATATTCACACCAACGGTTACGCGTGCCATGCTTGACGCTACGGCGAAAGCTTCGGTTGCATTGAGCAATTGTGTAAAGTGTTGCCCTGCTGCTGCTCCTGGACGTGCCGCACCAAACTTGATGTAGCAAACATCGTTAGCCGCCTCTGTCCCGCCTCCGCAATGGCAGACTGCAAATCCTACGACATTTGAGCCATCGACGAGCAGTACAGTATCGCCAATTTTTTGCTTGGCAACGGCGTCAATTTCTAACGTCAAATCCAGGCCATCATAGATAGAACCAGCAAGATCGCGGCAAGCTTTTTTGTATTCCTCTTGCTCGCTCTCTTTCAAGTCGGAGTATTTGACCCAATTTGCTGTCGCAGCACTTGTCTGTGGTACAACTGTCTTTGACATAATAGGTGTGAGAAATCTTGAGTAGAAACCGAATTTCTCATACAGGTGAATATGCTTTGGGCTTTGAGGGAATGTGAAAAGGCCAGCATGCTTTGTGTCCCACTCCGCGAACTTATCAATAACAGGTTGCATGAGTACCTGTCCTATTCCCTGATCCCAGAGGTCTGGACGTACTGAAAGCGGCCCGAAGAAGCCCACACTTCCCCAGTTGCTTGCAACATTTGTGCCTACCAGTTCTCCATTTAACGTAGCAGCGAAGACACGCGTGGAATCGGCCTTCCAGCGCGGTCCCAGGTAATCTGTATCGGACCAGAATGTCTCTGGTTCCGGTAAACCAAGAAATGTCCCAAAGGCTAGTCGGAAAATCTTGTCTGCACCGGGCAATTCATTCTCTTGTAGAGGACGAATCGCAACATCTACCAGCGTGTCAGACCTTTGTCCTTGAACCATAATCTCACCCTTTCATTGAGGCCGCATTGTCAAAAAAATGAATAGCAGCCTCTCTCTTGTGTAAATAAATACAACTTCCTGTTATGCAGGAAAATTTTACGACAAGTCTTCGTAGATTATACGCCATGTAGATAAGTAAAAGATAGGGAAATGGATATAACATGCCTGAAATTAGCTCTAATTTCCTACCAAGCAAATAGTATTGACGCATGACGTTTTTGTCTTGTACAATTGACAATGTTCGATCCACCCTGTCAAGCCAATCGTAGCATCGCTACCGATTGCATGCAACATCTGTAGTTGCCTCCCTGCAAAGCTGCTGAGAGCTACTACCGCTTGTATAACACGGTAGTCTTGCCGCATTGGTTGTTATGTCCCTATTCTGTTGTAAGGTCGAATACTCGAAAGTAGAGGAAAACACACACATGTCTGAAGTTACAGAGAACGTTGTATCCGACATTAATGTTGCTCGTGATACACAACTTAGGAAGGATGCTGTTCGCCTTCCTGAGGTCTTATTTCAGTCCATCACCTCAATGGCACCCGCTGCCGCCGTTGCAACATCATTTACTCCCGCTATCCCCCTGGCAGGAGCATCATTTCCCTTAGCTGTTTTGCTTGCAACGATTGCTTGTGTGCTGATTGCCTTGTCTGTTGGGCAACTTGCGGTACACATTCCTTCGGCTGGCGGACTCTACACCTATATTAGTCGTAGCCTGGGACCTAAATTAGGTTTCATGTCCGCGTGGACGTTCTTGTTTGGTCAGCCCTTGCTGCTCCCTCTTGTAGCGGTAATCTGGGGACCATACGCCGAAGCACTTGTTCAGTCTCTCACAAAAATAGATATTCCTTGGTATGTCTGGGCTGTTCTTGGTAGCTTGCTCGTGTTCGCTTTGACATACAATGGCGTGCGAATCTCGACAAGAGCTAGTGTTATTCTAGGCAGTATCGAAATCGTCATTATTCTTGCGCTTGCCATCACTATGATCATAGGAGCTGGCTCTCACAATAATCTGGCGACCTTCACACCTACCTTTAGCCCCGGCGGTTGGGGTGGCATCTTTCAGGGCATGATCTTTGCCTTCCTGGTGTTCATAGACTTCACAGCCTCCGCTCCATTGGGCGAAGAGAGTCGAACACCAAAACGCACTATCCCGCGTGCAATTGTGTATTCGACCATTTTGATTGGCCTGTTCTACATGCTGACTGCCTACGCCAGTGTAGTCGGGTGGGGCATTCCTGGCCTTCTGGACCCTAAGAACGGGTATGCCGCCTCTGCTGCTCCTTGGGGTGATTTGGGTCAAAAGTTCTGGGGTAGTTTTGGTCCATTGATCATCAGTTTCGCAGTTCTCAATAGTGCCGTTGGTAATGGCAACGTGGACCTTAATTCTAGCTCGCGTGTGATGTATGCTATGGGACGTGTTGGCGCGTTGCCAGCAGCGTTCGGTCGCCTCTCAAAGCATCGCACTCCTGGCTTTGCCATCATCGTACACTCTATCGTGGGCGTAGTCGTCTCAATTGGTCTTGGCTTGATCTTTGGTATACAAAATGCCTACGGCCTCATCGCAACCGTTTTGACATTGGCTATCCTGCTGCTGTACTTCGCCTCCTGTGTCTCTTCGTTCGTCTACTATCGCCGCGAACGTCCGCAGGATTTTCGCATTGTACAGCATGTCATCGTGCCGCTGATACCAATGGTTATCATGCTTTTCGTGTTCGCCGCACAAATCTATCCCGTGCCACCATATCCGCTCAATCTGGCATTGCCGATTGTTGTTGTCTGGTTGGTACTTGGTGTCATCTACATGTTCTACTTGAACCGTACAAATCCTGCCGCCCTTGAACACGGCAGAGATGTCTACCTCAACGATGCTGAGGCCGAACCAACCAGCCTTGCCAATAGCTTGCTGTAAGGAGTCGGTTAGCTCAAAACAATCGTCTCGCATACATGGGTGCTAGCACCCATGTATGCG
>CAXUGH010000135.1:1511-3244 GCA_964250365.1 uncultured Ktedonobacteraceae bacterium | reverse complement strand
CGGAGCGGTTACCCAAAAACAAATCCTCCCCCATCATGCGTTCCACGCACCCATGTATGCGAGACGATTGTTTTGAGCTAGTTTAACTGGGAATATATTCGCATCATTTGACGCTTTCTATTAGAGCGAGTATAATTTTACAGATATTATTCGTCTTATCATACTCATATACATGCTTACAGGGACACCTTGCCCCACATAATAAAGGAATTGTTGTTAATGCCAAAAATGTATGGATGGGTGCGCGAGGTTGTGCCCGAAAGTCCCGCTGACCGCGCCGGATTGCAGTCCGGCGACCTGATACGCACGATAAATGGAAATACTGTTCGTGACCTTGTGGATTACCGCTTCTATGTTGCCGACGAAGAACTGGTGATTGGCTTTGATCGCCAGCAGGATACGCACGAGGTACGCATTACCAAAACTGCCGACGAGAATCTTGGCGTCCTCTTCGGTGAGGAGCCTGCACCCTTTATTCGCCAATGCGCCAATAAATGCGTCTTCTGCTTCATCAAGGGTTTGCCAGAGCGTTTCGCGCCACAACAGGGACTACCACATGGCATGCGCTCGTCTCTCTATATCAAAGATGACGACTACCGCTATTCGTTCCTCTTTGGCAACTTCATTACGCTGACAAATCTGAAGGAACACGACTGGCAACGGCTCGACGAACAAAAGCTCACGCCGCTCTATGTCTCGGTTCATGCCACCGACCCCGACCTGCGTCGTAAGATGGTGGATGGTCCACGCGCGGGCGACATTATGAACCATATTCGACGCCTCGGCGATATCGGCATTACCTGCCATACGCAACTCGTTCTCTGCCCGACCATCAATGATGGCGAACACCTTGACCGCAGCATTCGTGAGCTAACCGAGCTACGCCCACTTGTCGAGTCGATTTCTGTAGTGCCGCTTGGTCTCACAAAGTATAACAACATGATCAAAACAGGCGACTTACCACCGCTACGCTCGTACACACGCGAGGAGGCGACAGTGATTGTGGCACAGGTGCAAGAGCATCAACGCTGCTTCGAGGCCGAAAATCCCGATGGCGACCCCTTCGTCTATCTCTCGGACGAGTGGTATTACCTCACCAACCAGGAATTTCCACCCGCGCGGCACTATGGCTCGTACTCTCAGATTGAGAACGGCGTTGGTATGACGCGCTACCTCGTCGATTCATGGGCAAGGACAAAGCGCAGACTTCCTACGACAATGAAGGAGCCACGCCGCGTAACGCTTGTCACCAGCACGATGGCGCAACCCGTTATCGAGGGTATCGCGCAAGACATTCGCGCCATAGAACTGGCAGAGGTGCAGGTGCTGCCCATCGTCAACAAGTTCTTCGGCGAACTGGTCACAGTAGCTGGTCTCCTCTGCGGACAGGATGTACTGGACGCACTACTAGAAAACGACAACCTCGGCGACCTCGTATTGTTGCCGCGCGTGATGCTGGACAACGAGGGCACGCGCTTCCTCGACGATATGACGGTTGAGGAATTCAAGGCGCAGGTGCCGACTCGCGTCGAATTCGTGCGGAACGCTCAAGAGACCATCGACGCTATCCGCTCCCTTGCCATGCCAGAATTGATAACATTGGGGGCAGGGAGACCTGTGCGCTTGCAATCACGAGTGTAAAAATCTTTTTTGCATATAAAAAGAGTGTGGGGGGGCGCAATAGGTTGGGGGCCCACGTTTTTTTTTTTTATTCTGGCGAAAAAAGGCCCCCC
>CAXUGH010000135.1:747-1501 GCA_964250365.1 uncultured Ktedonobacteraceae bacterium | reverse complement strand
AACCCCGCGGGCAGCCAACCAAGCGCCCCCCCCCACACTCTTTTTATATATTCCTGCGCCGTACAATCGCCCACGCAATCGGCAAGAGAGCCGCCGCGATGACCAATTTCAATAGGTCGCCAAGGATGAACGGCACAAGGCCGAATGATAACGCCTTGAGAACAAGCATATCAAGAGGCAATGTTTTGAGAACGGTTTTATGTAACACAACTCCTAACCATGTGACGCCAACCACATAGATAATCAGCGTGCCAGGGAGCATTGCCAACGCCGAAGTAACGATGCGACGGTCAAGCCCACGTTCACACAACAGCCCTACCACAAATGCCGCGATTGGAAATGACCAGAGATAGCCTCCTGTAGCACCAAATAGACTCAAGAAGCCACCAACACCCCCCGCGAAAACGGGCAAGCCAACCGCGCCCTCCGCAAGATAGACTAGCATCGCCAACGCGCCACGCTTGCTACCAAGTGCCGCACCCGTGAGCAAGACCGCCAACGTCTGTAGAGTGATGGGAACGGGGTTGAGTGGCAGGTAGAAGGATACCTGAGCGCAGAGCGCAAGAAATAGACTGAATCCAATAACGAGCAGACCGTCTCTGAGCAGGATTCTACTGCGAGACTCACTACGAGCGGGAATGAGATGATCTGCGAGGGTTGTACCGGAAGCAATTGCCATGAATAGCGACTCCTTTGTTTGCTAAAACACAATTATTGTTCCTCCATTATACAAACAAAAATAGGAAGTTTCCTA
>CAXUGH010000135.1:0-725 GCA_964250365.1 uncultured Ktedonobacteraceae bacterium | reverse complement strand
CTGCTGTCTTATCGTCTTGTGTCTCTGTTTTGTGGACTAATCTGTCGCCATTAGAGCAAGCGTCTCCGCATATGAGCGTACAACGTTACGCATGTGGCGTGTGATGATGTGCGCGATAATCAGGTGTGCATCCTCCTCCTGCTCGATATTTTGCCCAGGAGCCAGTACATAGGCATCGACAATATCTTTGATTTTGCCGCCGGTGGCACCCAGTATGCCGATGGTAAAGGCACGAGATTGCTTTGCTAGCAAAAGAGCGTTAATGACGTTAAGCGAGTTGCCACTTGCGCTGATTCCAATTACAACGTCCCCAGGCTCGATCAGGTTGGCAAGCTGTTCCGAAAAGATATGTTCATACGCGGTGTCATTGCTCCATGCGGTAATCAAAGGCACATGATCGGTGAGCGAAATCGCTTTGAGACGCGGTACCTGCGGCATAATTGTGTTCTTGGCAAGGTCGAGCGCGAAGTGCGATGCGGTAGCCGCGCTTCCTCCATTGCCCATGAGAAAGACGCGGTGTCCATTATGATAGCAAGCCTCCAAGAGAGAGAGAATATTGTGTAGAGATTCTTGCTCGATGGACCGCATCATCTGCTCTAGTTCGGTCAGGTACGTAGCGATTTCGTTCATGGTATTCCTCAGCTTTACATGAGACTGTCACACATATTAACGATAGTAAGTAGCGGTAATTTCGGAGAACTACCCTCTATTTTACACGTTCTTAC
>CAXUGH010000134.1:9529-13136 GCA_964250365.1 uncultured Ktedonobacteraceae bacterium | reverse complement strand
CAACGATTGTATCTTTCAAGCCGTTAATGAGTTGAGCGTGAGCAAGATAGTTGACTGCGAACGTCAATTCATACCCATCGGCTGACATTGCTCTGGTATCAGCTGAACTCAGACCGGCATTTGCAACGATGGCATGCAGCGGGCGCACCTTGTTACTTGCAAGGATGTCTTGAATATTTTTCGTTGCCACGCGAACATCAGATAACCTCGATAAATCGCAAGCAATCTCATATGCGTTTGCACCAGCTTCTCGTATGAGCCGAGTAATCTCTGTAAGGTTTTGACCAGGTCGTCCAACCAGTAACATATCAGGGCGGTCATTTGCTGACCTGCTCGCCACCTGCAAAGCAAGTTCTTTTCCAAGTCCGCCTGTAGGACCGGTTATGATAAGTGTTCCGTTCGTAATGGTGCTCATTCTTCTATCTCCTTTGAAGCTTTATTTTCGAGAATAGCTGTCAGGCCCTTGAGTCCTGTAATCATGTAGTCAAAATTGAGAGCATAGTACACGTACTGGCCTTTCTTCTCGCTTGTAATTAACTGACCATTTTTTAAGACAAGCAGGTGCTGTGAGACCGTTGATTGTAGCGCACCCGTTTTTTCAACTAGCTCACTTACGGTCATTGAGTTTTTCGAGAGGAGTGTCAGTATCTTAAATCGTATGGAGTTACTGATACCTTTCCCAAAGTTTTCCGCAAACTGTGCGTAATTCGGATCATTTTTCATATTAGTATATTAACATATTCTTATATGTTGATGCAAGAGGGTACACATTCAATAGGGTAGTGATTGAATGCTGTATGCTAAATTCTAGCAACCGTTCGTTCAACGCCTCTAATATTGTGTTGAAGTCGGGGCCGAATATTTGGTGTGCTTTGCCGAGGCCACCTTTTTGGTTGAAGGGGCTACTGTCGAAGTCGGAGACTTCGATGGTGACGGAGGCAGCGATGACGTCGCGGATGAGGTCGAGCCATTGCCGCTGTTCGGGTGTGAAGCTGCGTCCTTTGAGCGTCTCTTGTTCGGTGAGCCAGTCGGCGAAGCGGCGTTGCACGGTGATGCTATATGGTTCGAGCGTGGCGGCTTCGTCGCTGTCATGGACGAGGGTATAGCGAACGAGGGCGATGAGGTCGGTGAGCATTTTTGTATTTTTTCAATTGGAAGAGACTACTGCGTAATCTCCCTCACAACCTCGATTCCATTTGAGCGCATATGGTACAGAAACAGCAGATGTAGCACGTCGCCATTATGAGGTAAAGAGCCGAGTTGTTGCGCTGTCTCGATAGGAGTGTCGAAGGTCTGGACGGCGTTTGCAGGTATGATGACGCGCATTCTTTGATTGTGGGCATTGGCGTAGAGTTTGAGATGCATTGCCGTTTGGTACACACACAGGTCGGTGCAGTCGCCGATGACGATGGCGGTGTTCAGGTCGCGGTGGATGTCTTGCCATGCGAGCAGTTCGGTGCCGTAAAAGGGGTTGAGCGAGTTTTTGGGTATGATAGTGAAAAGTTCGGCAAAGGGCAGTTGTGCCAGTTCGGGAATCGTCTCGGATTCGCTTGTGCCAGCAATGCAGTGCGGCGGATAGCTCTCGAACTCAACCGCGTCGGGCGTGTGAGCATCCTGAGCAAGAATGAAGTCACGAATACCAGTTGCGTATGCTCGCTCGAATGTTTGTGCAACCGTTGGCGCGATAGCTTGAATGCGTGGACTGGATAGCGGTCCCTCGGTACAAAATCCTTTAATCATATCGACGCTAAAGAGCGCGACACGCTCCGCCTCTATATCCTCGTGTAAATCGTTCCAGGAGATAGTGGGTAGTTGCTGCTCCCACGCGACAAGAGCTTGTAGAAATGCTGAACCTTGCTCGATGATAGATGTTGGTGTGGTCATGATGTTTCCTCCTAAATTCTCTCCATTTTTGTGGGAACGCGATGTATCGCATTCCCACAAAAATGGAGAGAATTTTACAATTTAGCTTCGGCCTCTGGATTGAAGCGGTAGAGCCGCGCGGGGCGATGCGTACCTTCCATCTTCTTAGCACCAGTGTCTTCTAAGATGCCGGTTGAGAGAATCTTCTTGCGGAAATTGCGCTTGTCGAGTTTTTTGTGCTGAATAATCTCGTAGACGCGTTGTAGTTCGCGCAACGTGAATTGTTCAGGTAGCAGGCTAAAGGCAATCGTGGTATAGTCGAGCTTGCCACGAAGACGGTTGAGCGTGTAATCGAGAATTTGGGCGTGGTCGAAGGCGAGTTGAGGCAGACTATAGACGGAGAACCAGCCTACGTCGGCGGCGTCGCTAGCGGCGCGCACCTGTAAACGCTCCGAGTCGAGCAGGGCGAAGTAGACAACGGTGATAACGCGTGTGCGTGGATCGCGTCCAGGGTCGCCAAAGGTATAGAGTTGTTCCAGGTAGACATCCTGTAAACTCGTTTCCTCTTGCAGTTCGCGTTTAGCCGCTGTCTCCAGCGACTCATCCATGTTGACGAAACCACCAGGAATCGCCCACATGCCCTCGTAAGGCCATGAACGCCGCTTCACCAACAAGACTTGCAGGTCGCGCTGGCGTAGGCTCATCATTACCACATCCACCGTGACGGATGGTCGCTCGTATTTACTGGCATCGTAATGGTGCGCCTTGGCCTCTGCCATCTGTGTGCTACTATGAGAATTGCCGTTCTGCTCTTGTTCTTCCATAGGAAACCTCTCCTTGCCTTCACGAAGATGAATGCTTCTTTGTACTACAACGTATGATGCTATAATATTATTGAGATTATGATGAATTAGTGTACTTATTACACTAATATACCTTATAGAGTTACAGGTGTCAAGTGCAAAGCTCATTGCACTGCTAAAAATCGAGGGATTGATGTTTGATGTCAGCAAAGTAGGGTACAGCTTTCCTCCGTTTCCGGTTCGTATCGAGCGGGTAAAAATTCGTGAATTAGCACGCGCTGTTGGCGACGATAACCCCATTTATCAAGCTATAGAAGCGGCGCATGCGGCAGGGTATCCAGATATTCCTCTTTCACCAACATTTGGAACGGTCTTTTTGTTCTGGGAGAACACACATTTTGTGGAAAATCTTACTCAACTTGGCCTCGATGTAGCACGGCTTATGCATCGAGAAGAGGAATACGAGTATCTGGCTCCAATTTACGCAGGTGATATATTAAAAGGAGTAATGACAGTCATGGATGGTATGAGCCGTATAAATCGTTCTAACCGTATTGAACTTGTCACCTTGCAACTTTGCTACACTAATCAGCACGATGTCCCTGTCCTCATTGGGACTACGCGCTTAGCCAGCCAAAAATAATCTGGACTCGTAATGAGGTAGGGACAAGATTTATCGCGTCCGAGGGGGGAGAAAGAGGGGCAAGTGTCGCCGGAAAGAATCGTCGCCAACATTTGCCCCGCCCCTTGTACGCGATAAATCTTGTCCCTACCATTGTCCTATGCTATACTGCACGTACAAGACAAACAAGTGTTCGTATTTTTGGGGATTAGGAGAGCGTAGAGACGATGCCGGACGTAGAACTTGAGCATATTGGCCCGTATACTATCAGCAACACGCTTAGCGTGAGTTCTACGAGCAGCCTCTATCAGAGTAAAGC
>CAXUGH010000134.1:2552-9429 GCA_964250365.1 uncultured Ktedonobacteraceae bacterium | reverse complement strand
GAACAGCTACAGGGACTACCCGTCGCAGCCAGCGACCAGTACGCCCTCGCCGTCATGATCTACGAATGGCTGTGTGGACGCCGCCCATATGAGACAAGCGAACGCGAACTGTTATTAGAGCAACAGACGAAAACAACGTTTCCTAAGCCGAGTAGCATCAATAGTAACGTCTCTCCAATCGTTGAAATCGTGCTGATGCAAGCACTAGCACACAAACCCGAAGCACGCTTCGCAACGATACACGACTTTGGTGATGCTTATTTGAAGGCACTTATTGGCGTTGCAATGACTCAGGCACCAAACGTTCATTCTGTGCTTGCACAGCGTAAAATCGCTCGTCCTCCCGTTCCCGTTGCAGATGAGGACGCAAAGGCAATCGGCGCAAAGTCTATCGAGCCTGTTGTGCCGCCAATACAGAAACCCAAAGGACCTCCAAAAGTCGAGGTACAGATTGCTAAACCTGCTCAAGCAGAAGAGACGCCTTTTGTATTGGAGTCGGAACGTCCTAAGAAACGTGTTGCTCCTATGAGTGATTCGCGTTTGCAAGCGATTGTCGAGTCTGATCTGAGCCAGGACGGTATCCTGTCACAAAGACTTTCTGGCTACGAAGAGCGACCAGCGCAATTAGAGATGGCACGAGTGGTTGCACATGCATTAAACCAAAACGTGCCCGCTATCATAGAAGCCGCGACAGGAACAGGGAAAGCTCTTGATGTTGAAACACCTATCCCGACACCCACAGGATGGAAGCGCATGGGCGATCTCGTCGAGGGTGACTACGTTTTTGATGAGAAAGGTTATCCAACTCGCGTTACAAAAGCATTTGACGTGATGCATAAGCGTCCATGTTATGAAGTTGTGCTATCAGATGGTTCATCTCTTATAGCAGATGCCGAACATGAGTGGGCATCCTACACAAGTACAGACCGAACGCATAGCAATCAATTAAAGACTAACACCTATACAGCCAAAAACTTTGTCACCTCAGAAAAACTAGTGTTACTTGACCAACTCATTGCTAGTTCACAAAATGACATCTTCCTTTCAAAGAGTGAAACAGTAGCACTTGTTGGAGGACATCAATGGAGCGTTCTTCAAGCCGCACACAGGGTAGAAGCTCTTGGCTCTGGAAAACGACCCACACGTTACCCGGCGCAAATACTGCTTACGGAAGTTCGGAGTCGTTTAGCAAGAGATTTGAGTGAGCAACGTAGAGAGGAGCGTGCATATACACTTGTCACAACAAAAGAGATGGTTGCAACGCTAACAGTTGGCTCATATAACCGCGCGAATCATGCCATTGCTATATCCGCACCACTCTCGCTACCCGATGTAGAACTACCTATTAAGCCTTATTTCCTCGGCTTCTGGCTTGGTGATGGTAACAGTTATAGCAATCAGATTACAACTGCCGATCCAGACATTATTGCGGAGATAGAGAAAGATGGCTATACTGTTCGTCCGCTCAAGAGCCAAAAAATACGATATGCGGTTGACGATGAAAATGGTAAGTCTGTAAGTCGATGGCAACCTGGTATGACAGGGCGTTTACGTGCGCTAAATCTCTTGCTTAACAAACATATTCCTGCAATGTATCTACGCGCATCTGAGCAGCAACGTCGCGCACTACTTGCAGGGCTTCTTGATACAGATGGTACAGTCAATCGCCACGGTGCTGTTGAATTTACAACAACGAGTCAACGTTTAGCAGATGACACTTACGAACTTTTGTGTTCACTTGGCTTTCGGCCTTCAGTACGGTGCGGACGTTCTAAATATAACGGCAAAGATTGTGGCCCAAAATGGACTCTTGCCTTCACAACGAACACAGAAGTTTTTCGATTAGAGCGCAAAAGAGTGACGCAGAAAGAACGATTACTTAACTACAACTCTGAGCGCAATCGCTTCCGTTATGTTGTTGCCATTAACGAAGTGCTTTCACGCCCTGTTAGATGCATTCAGGTCGAGTCTGAAAGTCACCTGTACTTAGCTGGAAAAGCTATGATTCCAACCCATAATAGTCTTGCCTATCTCGTTCCCGCCGTGCGCTCCGGCAAAACCACGATCATTAGCACGGCGAATAAGGCGTTGCAGGAGCAGCTTTTCTATAAGGACATTCCGTTTGTGCAGCAGCATATCAAGCATTTTGAGGCGGCACTGGTGAAGGGCGTCGGCAATTATGTGTGTCTGGATCGCATGGAGAGCGAGCGGACGGGTATGCAGTTTTATGCGAAGAATGCAGACTTTAAGCGGCTGGTCGATATCACGAACGATCCCGACGCAGACTTTACGGGTGACTTCGAGACGCTGGGCTTTCAGTTGCCGAGCGATATTCGCAGCAAGGTGGCGACGGACAACGATCAGTGCGCGTGGAGCAAATGCAATTATTTCTCGGATTGCTACGTGCGGCAGATGCGCGAGAATGCGGCACTGGCGCAGGTGATTGTCGTCAATCACACGCTCTTGCTGCTCGACGCGGCTATCGGCGGCTGGCTGCTACCCGAACGCGATGTCGTCATTCTCGACGAGGCGCATCATTTGGAAGAGGAGGCGACGCGCTCGTTTACCATCACTATCGGCCCTATGCAGATACAAACGTTACTTAGCCAGCGTTTGTTACGCAACAATAGCCTACAAAAACTACAGAACGATGCGATGGGGCAATCGGAACTCGTGTGGGCGCGGTTGGCGCAGGTTGCCGATCCTGGTTTCAAGGGACGCGCCAATCTCGAAGCACCACTGGAAGAGGGTCTCAAACTCTCGACTATTATTGGCGACCTCGCGGACTCACTACGCAAGCAACGCCCGAAAGACCTGCCCGATAAAGAGGGGCAACTGTATGACAAGCTGCTCAAACGCACACAAAATCTCGCCGATAATATTCGTATCGTGTTTTCAGTAGCTCAACCGACCAAGTTTGTGTACTATGTCGAGCGAGTGCAAACAGCGGGACAGCGTGGCGGCATTCAGCTACAGGTTTCCGCCGCGCCACTCGACGTGACAAGTTGGCTACAGGAGAAGTTGTTTAAGAAATGTAACGTCATCTGCACCTCTGCGACGCTTGCCACAATCGGCCCCAACCCGATGCATCCAGAGGAGAAGGGACCGAACTTTGGCTATTTCCGGCGTCGCGTGGGACTCGAAAAAGCTGCCGATGAGCCGGACGAGGTGCTAGAGCGCATTCTGCCGCTCACCTTCGACTATGAGAGCAACGCCTTGCTGTACGTGCCACGCGACCTACCAGAACCAACGTATGGTGCTGGCTCCGATGACTACATGAAGGCCATTGCGCGAGAGATGTACAAGCTGGTCAAGGCGTCGCGTGGTCGTGCCTTCCTGCTCTTTTCCAGTAAGCGCATGCTGGAACGCGCCTATGAGTTGATGTCGCCGCACCTTCCCTATCCATTGCTCAAACAAGGTGATATGACACGTCTTGAATTGACGCGCCGTTTCCGTGAGGAAGAGGACTCCGTTCTCTTCGGCCTCAAAAGCTTCTGGGAAGGCGTGGATATCGCGGGCGATGCCCTCTCGCTTGTCGTCATCGACAAACTGCCCTTCGATCCGCCCGATGATCCAGTACACGAGGCACGCGTAGCCCAGATGAAGGCGGCGGGCGAGAACTGGTTCGGTACCTACGTCTTGCCCCAGGCCGTGCTGCGTCTCAAACAAGGTATTGGACGCTTGTTGCGTACCCGCGAAGACCGAGGCGTCATGGCGATACTCGACACACGCCTCTACACGAAGGGCTACGGCAAAATGGTACTGAATGCACTACCTCCTGCTCGCAGAACGATGAGCATTCGTGAGGTCGAGCATTTTTTCGCGGAGAACGAGACATAATCAATGGCCCACAAAGACAGCGGCTCGCCGCTGTCTTTGTGGGCCATTGATTGCGAATCAGTAATTACTCGACGAGCAATTAAACACGCTCAAATTTTATATCGTCGAGTAATTACCTCCTTCATTTTTCACAGCAGGATATGTATTTATGGCACGACAAGCAAAAATGGATACGCGCATCGCACGACGCTTACAACAAAAAAAGCAACAACTTGACGCATATCGTCCGTTGCCAGCCTTCACAGTGCAACGGTTGCATGATGACCTGCGCGTTATGCTCACCTACAACTCCAACGCAATTGAAGGCAATACGCTTTCGCTAGCTGAGACGCTATCTGGAAGCCTGTGTCGAAAGTTCAGCGCATCTATTGTCCTTGCATGATTTAGCACGCGAATTTGCGATCAGCGTTGACTATCTAGGCCAACTCGCCCGCAAAGGCAAAATAGAAGCCACCAAACGAGGCCAATACTGGTACGCTTCAAAAGAAGCCGTGCAGAGCTATCTCACGGAAGCAACCAATCAACCACGCGGCAGACCGAAAAAAGAATGATAGACATTTATATATCGCGTGCCTCTTGCGGATGCACGCGATATATAAATGTCTATTAGGGTAGCTTCAACACGCGTTTCAGTGGCGTCTGAAACTCCGTCGAGAGGCAATCCATGATGATTTCGTCGTAGAACTTGTTTCCCCAGCGGTTGACCTCGCGGCGTCTACCAACAACTTGAAAGCCAGCACGCTGATAGGCTTTGATGGCACGCTCATTGTAGGCATAGGTCTCAAGCGTGATGTTGTGCAAGCTCAGCACGGAGAAGCCATAGTCGAGCATGAGCAACGTCGTCTCCGTACCATAGCCCTTGCTCCAACAATCTTTCTCGCCAATCAAAATGCCATAATCGGCGGTGCCGTTGCGGTAGTTAATGCGGCGCAATTCGGTCAAGCCAATTGGTCGCAGCGTCTCCTTCTCGTAAATAATAAAGTCCACGCGGTCACGCGAAATCTCATGGTGGCTCTGCTCAAAGCGTGACGCGGTGGTCGCAAATGGCACAGAGCGTATGGGATCGCCTGAAAAGAAGGATACCTCGAAGTCGTTGTCCCACTTGGATAGCAAGGGCACGATGTCGTGATCAAACGGTCCCAGAGCCACCTTTTCGCCCGAAATATTGAGAATAGGTTCATTAGCCATACATATATTCTCCTGTTCTTGTCTTTGTATTATATAGGCAACCTGTGAATTGTCGCACACCTCTACTCAAAACACAAACATGTTATAATCGACATTCGACATGATAAATTTTCGTAGAGCGAGGAATGGATTTACGACAACGAAAATAGCCAACAAATCAGTTATATGGTAATATCCGCACAAGACTTTTAGCATAACTAGCAGGGAGAAAAAAATGGCAGCCCATATTTTAGTGGTCAACGACACACAAGATATCCTGGAAATATTTCGTCTTTTATTAGAGGATGAGGGATATAAGGTTACACTATCTTCGTTTCCACTCCAGAAAGTTGGTGAGATCACCCGTCTCAATCCAGACCTCATCATACTTGACGTTGTTTTTGGTGAGGAGAAACTGGGTTGGCAAATGCTGCAATTGCTGAAAATGCAACCCGCAACCGCCTCTATTCCTATCATCATTTGTACAGCAGCAGAGAAGGCAGTGCGTGAGATGGAAGGCTACCTGGTTTCAAAAGATGTGATCGTGGTCTACAAGCCGTTTGAATTGCACGACCTGCTCAATGCAGTCTCGCAAGCTTTGAAAACAGCACCGCAGAAGCTATCACAGGTCAACAAAGAGGTAGAGGAACAGGAAGACAAGGGGTAGTTAAACTATAGACAAAGGGCAAACATAGGGTATAATAGTATGGCATTCCGACGCTTTCCAGATAACTATCCATTTTTTAGTGGTACAGGGGAGATTGCACATGGCAAGTAAGACCAAGATGCGCTGCGCTACCTGTGGCAAGTGGTTTCAGTCGGCTAATGCTAAAGATACCACATGTCCAGAGTGTACACAAAAAGCCAGAAAAGAGAAATTGGCTGCTAAAGCAGCACCGCAAGTACAAGCAAAGACGGTACAGCATACAGCACCACCGCCACCACCTAAACCGAAACAGGAAAAGAGTGGTACCAATCAGTGGCTCGATAGCCTGAGCGATGTGAAAGTTGCTGCATTAGACACACCAGCACGTCCCAAAATACCTTTCTCCCCGGCACCCCGCGAACCTCGTAGAGAGCCAGGGGATATCGCTGGTGAGAACTCCCACGAGGAGCAAGGACCACCTGCAAACTATCGAGAGCGCGACTTTAGCAGTCGTACTCCCAATAGTTACCGCGACAACAATCCACGCTCTAATAGTCCTTATCGTGTTGGGGGTGGTTCAGGCTTGCCCGATGCAGGTCCCCGTCCACGTCAACCAATGGAAGGTGGGCGCGGTCCACGTCCTGATCGACCACCGCGTCCAGCGGGACAGAGCGCACCAAAGGTGAGTAAGCCAAAGGTAAAAACGCCAAAACCACCGCCACCGCCAAAGCCCAAGCACGAGAAGATTGAACCACCTCAGCCTTTTGAGCCAACGCCAGAGCAGGTGACTCAGGTCGAGACACGCTACCTCGAACTGTCAACACCTGTCGAGTTCGACGGCATTCGTACACAAATCGCGCATGAGCTTGATATTCCAAAGACGGCGGTCAAGAAAATTGTGAAAGATTTGCGCGACCGCCTACAAATGCCAAGCTGGTGGGATGCCCAGACCTTCAAAGGGAGCGAAGAGGAACTGGCAAAAATACGCGACCTGTACCAGCCGCATCTACCGTTACCAGATATTGGTATTCACAAGGAGTTTGCCGAGCAGCTTACGTTAAAGTCTGGCGACGTGTATCAGGCGATTAAAACGATACGCGCACAGATGGGGCTACCACAATACAACGATCCCGCGTTGCATGGTATCGAGCTAAAGCCGAGGAAATCTGCTAAAGCAAAGGCCGAGGAAACTGGGAATGCCGAAGCAACGGCTAAGGAAACTGG
>CAXUGH010000134.1:0-2452 GCA_964250365.1 uncultured Ktedonobacteraceae bacterium | reverse complement strand
AGGAAACTGGGAATGCCGAAGCAACGGCTAAGGAAACTGGCGTAGTCGAGGCAAGTGCAAATACCGAGGCTACTACAAATACCGAAGCACCAGTTGGAGCATCGACTACTTCTGAGGCGAAGACAGATCCTACAAGTGTTGAGGCAACCAATGTAGCCCTTGTGCCGACGGATACGGTAGCTGATACTGATACAGGTGCGGTGGTTGAGAAGGTGGAAGAGGCGCATACAACAGAGGAAGCACCATAGAAACGAGCGAACAAAGAAATTTTCTCGGTGGGCGATTTCATCGCCCACCGAGAAAATTTCTTTGTTCGCTCGTTATGTGAAATATATCGAGGGGCAGTATTTTTATGGATGAAAACTGTATTTTTTGCAAGATTGCGGCTGGTCAAATACCAGCGACGATTGTTTATCAGGACGAGAATGTCGTTGCCTTTCGTGACCTGCATCCACAGGCGAAAGACCATATTTTGCTTATTCCACGCGAACATATCGTCTCGATGGCGGAATTGACACAGGAACATGGACCGTTGCTGGCAAATATTTATGTAGCGGCACAAAAGGTCGCACGTCAACTCGGCATCGAGCAGAGCGGCTATCGCATCGTTACTAATGTTGGCAAAGACTCCGGTCAGACCGTCTTCCACCTGCACTTTCATCTGCTGGGCGGCGAGCCACTTGGCTTGTTTGGTAGACCTACAACAACAGCAGAATTCCCCGAATAAAAGGACTTTCCCCATGCGTATCGCATTCGACTATACCGCCGCCATTCGCCAGGGGGCGGGTATCGGTACCTATGTCCGCAATCTGTTCGCGGCAATGCTCGCCCAGGATACAGAGACGCGCTACACTCTGCTCACCACTGGACGCGCTACCGAAGAACATCCATTCCCCGAAGCTGAAAATGTGCGCGGACGTAGCATTCTGATTCCTGATCGTTACCTGAATATTCTCTGGTATCGTTGGCACACACCACTTCCACCGCCAACGCTCTTCACGGGACCCGTTGACATCTATCACAATCCCGATTTCACTTTACCGCCGCTTGGTCGCAGAGTGCGTAAGGTCGTCACCATTCACGATCTCGCCTTCATTGAACATCCTGAATACGCAGTTCCGTCTCTCGCGGCCTATCTCAACAAGGTCGTGCCCGAAGCCGTTGCCGCAGCCGATGTCGTCGCTACCGTCTCGCACGAAGTTGGGCGCACACTCGTCAAGCATTTTCAGACGCCGCAGGAGAAGTTGACGGTTATTCCGAATGGCGTTGGTCCATACTTCCGACGTATTACCGACCCTGTGCTGCTGGGTGCGACACAGCACAAATACAATCTCAAAACGCCGCTTGTATTTGCGGTGGGCACGCTACAGCCGCGCAAAAATCATATTGGCCTCATCAAAGCATTTTACAAGGCGCAGCAAAAGAAAAACGGTCCGGCAATGCTCGCCATCGCAGGAGAGCAAGGTTGGCTATACGAAGAGACAAAGCAGCTTGTGAGCGACCTCAAGCTGGACAAAAAGGTACGTTTTCTTGGACGCGTTACTGACCACGAGCTTGTAACGCTATACAGTATGGCTACTCTCTTCGCGTTTCCCTCGTTTTTCGAGGGTTTCGGCGTTCCTCCCATTGAGGCAATGGCGTGTGGCACGCCCGTCATTACATCAAACGTGTCCGCTTTGCCGGAGGTTGCCGAGGGCGCGGCTCTCCTCGTCGATCCGCACGATATCGACGCGCTTGCGGACGCGATTATCCGCTTGACCGAAGACGAAAATTTGCGGATGGAACTACGACAAAAAGGCTACGAGCGCGTCAAGCAATATACGTGGGCTAGGTCGGCACAGAAAATGCTGAACGTCTATCAAAAGCTGTACAATGGAGAGAGGAATTTCACTACCGAGGACACTTAATCTATGAAAATTGGCATCAATGCACTTTTTTTTCAATATCCCGCAACTGGTAGCGGTCAATATATGTCTCATTTACTTACCGCGCTTGAACAAACTGATACGCAAAATGAATATATTCTCTTAGGACCACAGCCCGTCAATGAGCAGACCTCCTTTCCCTATCAAGTACAGTCTGTCCCTGGCATGATCCCAGGAGGCGAGAATGTCCAGAAAGTTATCTGGGAACAGCTAACAGGACCAGCAGCCGCACGTAAAGCAGGCGTCGATATCTTTCACGTCCCCTATTTCGCACCACCGCTACTACCACGTACACCAACGGTTGTCACCATTCACGATGTCATCCCGATGCGTCTACCCGCCTATCAACCCGATGCAAAGGTGAAGGCGTACATGCGCCTCGTCGCCAGTGCCGCGCATAGAGCAACTATGATTATCACTGTCTCACAACACGCGAAGCAAGATATGGTGAATGCCCTGAAACTGCCAGAGGAGCGCATTCGCGTCATCTACGAGGCGGCTGGTGAGGAGTATCGTCCTGTGACCGA
>CAXUGH010000133.1:12029-13139 GCA_964250365.1 uncultured Ktedonobacteraceae bacterium | reverse complement strand
GCGCTGAAGCGCATCTTAGACGCCGTATATGTAATCCTTTTTATTGCTTTGGCACGGGAAACTGTACTTCAGTTACATAACTAAGACTATCACCTGTCGCTTGTTGCAAGTACAGTTGGCGTGGTACACCAACAATCTGATACTCGTTCTCTTCCAACCATGAATGTAGAGCTGCATGTACTTGTCCTAGCATCATGTTACTCCCCATATGAATGGTGCAAGCCATTACCCCTCCTGGTAGCGTTCGGATGTTGACCTGCTCGTTTTCTATCGAAGTTGCTGCAAGCGGAATCGCTGCCTCCACATCTATGCCCATACTATCATCGTACCATGTGTACCTGGAATGTAAGAGCAGTATGCGCGGCGATAAGTATGGTATATGGTGTTGCTCTAAGTAGGCAAGAATTTTCTCGTGAGAGCGTCCGAGTTCAACGCCCAAAGGAATAATCTCGCGTATCGAGGCAACAGACAGAGGATTCACCTGTTTCAGAAGTATGTCATATTTCGGCATGATTCCCTCCTGTTCAATCTGGCGCAATCGAGCTTCGAGACGCAGCAAACGTGCTTGCTCTGTCTGAATAATTTCCTGTGTTTGAGCTTGTTTCAGCGCGAACATCTGTCGCAACTGTTCAAGCGGAATATTCTTTTCTAGTAGCTGAGCTATCTGTTCTAATGGAAAGCCTAACTCTTTAAGTGCCAGAATGCGATGAAGGCGCGGTAGTTGTGCAAACGTATAAAAGCGATAGCCTGTATCCGCATCAAGCGTATCCGGTTTGAGCAGACCACAATCGTCGTAGTAGCGCAGCGTTGCCACAGATACTTGACCGAGCTTGGCAAATTCGCCTATTTTGAGTGTTAGATTTTTTCGCATAGGTTCATTATATGTTCCTCTCTTTGCTCTCAATTGAAGTGTCTTCAGAGGAAGCATACACTCTCATGTTACATGAGAGTCAAGAGAAAATACTATCTTTCTTAAATGTGTAGGGAAGACCCTTACGGTCTTCCTGCATTCTCTCAATTATTCCTTCCCACCAACATCCGTAGCAGATGTTGGCGGATCGCTACAATCGGTTTCAACATCTCCTCACGCTGGGCTGAGGCTGGAAGCAT
>CAXUGH010000133.1:0-11929 GCA_964250365.1 uncultured Ktedonobacteraceae bacterium | reverse complement strand
GCCGTAATCGTAGCAAGCACCCGAATATCTTGTACCGAGAGGCTCAGGCTAGGTACATCATCAAGTGACTCATAGGGTTTCATGAGGCCGCCTTTTATGTGGCTCTGATTGTTTGTGCAAAGACTGCTCATCAGCATGCACAGCAATTGGTCCCATGTAAGCAACACCGGTTGCACGCAGGAGAGCAGCTCGTACCAAGGCGGCGTGTTCTGAACGAATAGGTTTATTGTGTTCAATGTTCCACGTCGTCATATAGCGTACTCCTGAAAGTCGCGCAACGTCGAGCGAGGTGAGATGATGCGCCGAGAGATACATGCGAAACGGAATATTGCCAGTGAGTATGGGTTGCGTATTCTGATTCTCGATAGGGTAGCGTTGCCAATGATACTTGTTTGCGTCACGATGAGCCATACTTCTAGCCTCCTCTAATCTTCTTGCTTGTCTTGCATTTCTGGTAGCGTCTCTTGCATATCCGCGCCCCAATCGGGTTGATCCATCACTCGTATAGCCTCTTGCACCTTGCCCTCGTGCATAAGGTTCAAGATGCGAGCCGCTCCCCGGTGCAAACGAGCCGTGATACTGTTGTGGTTGGCGACGACTGCTAGACCGTAGAGTCCCTGTTGTGCTGCTCGTTCGTGTAGAGCTTGTTGTTCGCGGAATTGGGTGACTTCGCTTTTGTTTTCTTCCATACTCTTCATCTCCTCATAACTACAAGTAGTAATAACTCGTCTTTTTAAGGTGCGGCACGTTCCAAAGGCATGTACAAGAATGGGAAATTCAAGCGGACATGCTTCACGACCACACCTCTAACAGCATACTTGAGTAGAAGTGAAATACAAATGTAGAACTTTTGCGACTCACAGAAGCAGTGCAGGTTAGATTGAAAAATTCCGTTTTATCGCTTACAATGAGATTGGCTGTTGCAAGAGGGACGAAATAATAGAGGATGTTATATCGCATGAGCAATGCATATTGGTGGTCACGCTATGAAAGCTTTTCCCCAGGTCTCCATAATTTGCCACATATGGGAGAGGTGATAGCATGTTACCGGAAAAAACGGTATAGAACACAAGACAACTTTGCAATAGCGGCAGGTGTTATAGTACGCACTGTACAAGAATGGGAAACAAGTATCATGACAGCAGATATGGGACGACGCATCTTTCTGGCAAAGATGCTCAAAATTCCTCCTGCCTTACTTGGGTTAGATTGGCGTCAAGTCGTCTACGAGAACAATCAAGGGGAGTATACAGACCCACTTTCTCATATGGTAGAGATTATCGAAGAAGATGCATATTACGCGTATGAAGATATTCTTATCATGGGTCATGAATATATTCATAATGGTGGTTCTCCATATATTGCCTATCGAGTAGATAGAAGATTACAGAAACTTGTCAAGATAGTGGAAAACACTCGAGAAACAGATAAAGATGCTTGGTTATCATTATTGTGCCGATACTATCAACTCTCGACAAGAATAAAGCAACAGTGCATAAAAGATGAGAGCGTAGCATCAGAACACGCAAAGAAAGCAGTAGAACTAGCGTTTGAACTTCAAGATGCAGAACTGATCGCGGCTTCGTTAGTTCATAGTGCGTGTACAAGTAGTCAGCAAGACAGGTTTGTTGAGGCACAAGAAGATATTGCCACCGCGATGAAATACATTGACAAGATTAGGCACGGAGCCTTGAAAGGAAATATTTATCTTGAAGCTGCGAATATCAATACTCCATTTGCACTTCATGATAGTACGCTACAAAAGCAATGTAGAACGTGGCAAGATAAAGCAGCAACAATGCTTTACAAAGGAATGATTGAGCCTGATGAAATGTTCTTCCGCTTTAATCTTTCTGCGGTTCATCATGAAAAGGCGAAAGCGTTGCTCTCGTGGCAGAAGGGAACAGCAAATCAGAAGACGATACAAGATGAACTTGTAGTAGCTATAGAGACACTTCCTGCAGAACTGGCAGTATGGAAAGGCTACTATCATATGACGGAGGCACGTCTCTATCTCACAGATCATGATCTTGAAGGGAGCGCACAATCAGCGAAAGCGGCCCTTAAAATTGCACGATCTCTACATTCTCAAATGATAGAGGATGAAGTGAAAAGCCTATATAGCGATTTAGACGAAAAGGCCACACTGAACCCGTATGTTCGCAATTTAGGGCTAGAGTTAGGTATCTTCTAACAAGTCGTTTCATTCATAGTTACATCAGTCTTACATCGCTTCTCTTGCTCTGCCCTTCATACGCACAGGGCGACGCCGCTCGCGTGCGTGAAACCAGTTGAAGAGATAGGCTAGCGTCACAATCAGAAAGAATGTGTTTCGTATAGCCGTAGTCTGGAAGAAGCCCGATACCATAGGGATTTCCAGCGGGGCAACTGGACGCGTGTAGAAATAGGCGAAGATTACCGTTGTCAACACAGCTGCCGGTCCCCAGAAGCAGAACCAGAACAGATCGAAGGCTCCGACATAGCCGAGAAGCGGAATGAGCCAGATAATATATTGTGGGCTGAATACCTTACCGGTGGCGATGAATACGAAGACGAGTGCCGTTCCCGTCTGCACTACATCCATTTTTTTTCGCCATTGCATCAATAGGCAATACACGAAGCCGATTATCAATAGCGTTGTGCTGATGGAAGAAACAAGGTTGCTGAGCGGATTCACAATGTTAATTGAGCCGTACATGTTCGTGATGTCAAACGGGACGCCGCCAAATACTTTCGTAAGCCAGAGTAGTGTGCTACCGCTCGACTCGACCTGTACGGGTCGATCCGCGAAATAGGCAAGTTGGCGCAAAATCGCTCCCTTGAAATCTAAGAGCGCGAAAAATCCTGTTACACTTCCAAGAACGCCTATAAATAACAGGGAATTTTTCCAGTACCAGCGACGCATACCCTGTACCGTTTTCCATAAGTGTTGCGGCAATGTCGTCAAGTTCAGATTTTTTGGCAAGATGTACAAGCGTTCTTTCGCTTGTTGCTCTGCTATAAAGAGAGCGGGTAGCAGCAGAATGGGATATATCTTTAGCAACACGCCGAATGCAAGCGCAACATAGGCAAGCGACCATTGGCGTCGCTCTGCCGCAATCAAGCTAACAAGTGTGAGGGCGGCTGGCAAGAGGTCAAAGCGCACATGTCCCGTTGCGACGGCTCCGCCAAGCAAATAGAGTGTGAAAATAAGACCGGCTCCGCGAGGGCCGTAGCGCAACAGCAGCCAGTAGACGAACACGGCGGTAAGTGCCATCAAAAACGCAAATACGAGCTGATAGTATGAGATAGGAGCCAACAGTGCCAGCGAAAACGGAATCAGCGTAAGTGGTGGATACTCAATCGGCAACATGTGAAACGGCGGGTAGATACCCTTTGGCAAAAAAGAGCATTGCTGGGCTGGTAGCAGGTGCGTACCGTTGCTTCCAAACCAGAACGTTAACGCGTAGCATTGATAGCGTGCTGCATCGGTGTACGGTAGAAAAACTTCCCACGAAGCAGCAATAAACATAATAACTACAACAAATGTGATAGGTATGTATGCGACTACTCCTTCGCGTGCAAGAAGTGCCTCCTGTAGAGAGATAAATAACTCTTTTATTGAATGTGTACTTTGAATATTCTCACTATGTTCGTGTTGCAGCAACGAAGTGTTCCTCTCAATTTGACATGTTTCCGAGGTGGGTGCTAGAATTTCGAGTGACGCACACTTTTTCTCGTGTGCCTTTGTTGTTTTGGTCATATTTGCACATACTGCATGACGAATGATGAGCAAGGCTAGTCACCAACCGCGAGATTCGCGCCTCCACTTACTTAGGAATGCACGAATCTCGCTTTGAGGAAGGATACAAGATTATGGATAGCAGAAACCGTACTGAGTCAAAGACACTGAAGGTCGGAGATACCGCACCCGACTTTACGCTCAAGTCCGAGGATGGCAACCAATGGCATCTCGCCGACGAGCGCGGCAAGAAAAACGTTGTTCTTGCCTTCGTTCCCTTCGCTTTCAGTGGCACCTGTTCCGCGCAGCTACCCTCCTATGAGGCAGACTTGAGCCGCTTCAAAGATTTCGATACAGAGGTTGTGAGCATCAGCATGGATAGCCAATTCGCGCTCAAGGCTTGGGAGAAGTCGATGCACACCTCGTTCCCACTGCTCTCAGACTTCTATCCTCAAGGGAAAGTTGTAGACCTCTACGGTGTGCGTCATCCTGCTGGCATGGCGGAACGCGCCCTCTTCGTCATAGACAAGCAAGGCACCATTCGCTACATCGAGATACAGCATGCCGTCGGCGACATGCCCGACAACGAAGACCTCTTCGAGGCTTTACGTAAGCTTTAACGGTATGACAAAAGAGCCAACAAATTGATGCGCCGCAACAAATTGTTGGGAAATTTGTAATACCGTTAATGGTTCAAGCTATGAATAACCGCCCCTTGATGATTGGGGTCTATCGCTAATATCGCAAGAAATTGCTCGTTGGCCTTCTCAACTTCTTGCAAGCCGAGGTAGCCAAGCCCAATCATGTAGCGACAATGAATCGCGTTTCGCCTCTGCAAATTCTCTTCAAAGACAAGAAAGTCAGGTAGCGAAACGGCGAAATAGTCTATTCTCACGGTATCAGAAAAATGCTCTTCTCCATATGCGATAAGGGCGGAAAAGCGTCGTTGAGCCTCGTCTGAATTTCCTAGTTTCAGCCATGCCAACCCTTGATAGAAAATCATGTCCGGTGGCTGGTCGTTGTAATACATCGCGTTCTCTGGTTTTTCGAGTCCCTGCGCTGCTATACGGAAATGCTCTTGTGCTTTTTGAGACGACCCTAGCTTTTCATAAGCGCACCCCAGATAGTAATGAATGTTGTTCTCTTGCGCTCCTGCAAGTTTCCCTTCGCCGAGGTTTTCTGGATAAATCAATGCTTGCTCGAACAACTCGATAGCCTCCGCGTCTCGATTCGACGTGAGATACTGCTTTCCCAGTTCCACATGAGCGAGTACATATTGACCTGTTACCTTGCCCTCTCCACCCTCCCAGGGATGAAACAAACGTTGCGTGAGCAGCATACGCGCTCGTTCATATTGTTTTTTCGTATTGAGCAACGCCACATATTCCAGATACAGGTCATCACGCGCCATCACCAGTGCCCAGGAATTTTCCAGGAACGCTAGCCGCTTTGCGGGAGTATAGCCGAGCTTTTTATACAGTGAATCCAATTCATAGCACACTCTGGCATCTGATGGATTGCAGGCAAAAGCTTGTTCAAGCAAAATCTTGGCTTGTTCTGGCTTGCCCAGAATATTGTAATAGGCTAATGCTAAATTGCGATGCACAGTAGCAAATGTACTATCACCTTCCCGTGACATTTCCCAATGCGAGATAGCGTCGGTATGCCGTTTTTTATCGTACAGCAAATTGCCCAGGTAATAGTGAGCCTTAGCGTCGTCTGGATTAGCTGCGGTAGCATGCTCCAGCACAATCAGGTCGTCGATGCTATTGGGAAAACAGTAAGTAGAATCAGCACTACTTACTGCTTGTCTATGTGTTTGAGCAAGCTCTGGTTGTCTCAGCTTTTCATAAAAATAGCAGAGGTAGTAATGAAGCATTGGGTAAACATGATTTTGTGTACCTTCGACAATTTGCTGAAGAATAGCTACGCTGTCCTCATAGAGTCCACAATGACCATAATCGCTTGCCAACGCAGTAAAGTTATGTACATCGTTTCTCAGAAGCCGTGTCAGCTCATGCTTACTCGTCTCTGCCAGCTTTTCCTCTCCTAGAGCCTTGTGAAGCAGATATTGTTCGTAGTACGAGCCGAAATCGGTGGCATCAAGTTGAAACGTATCTGTACAGACACGCAGTGCCTCTCCTGTATTTCCCAGTTTTCGTAATAGTATAGCTTTAAGGTGATGCGCTTTATGATTGTGACTATTACGTAGAAGCGATCTCTCGACAAGTGCTAATGCTTCTTCGTATGCTTGTCTCTCACATGCAATCTGCGCTAGAGAAAAATAGCTACTATCCTGCCACGCCGCGGACCAGACGGCTTTATAGAAAGCAGAAAACGCCTCAGTGCTACGTCCCTGTAGCTTTAACGTGACACCAAGTTGATAATACGCCTCACTATCATACGGGTTGGAATTATGACGTGTGAGGGTCGCAATGGCGGTACGAAAATGCCTCTCACTTGTCTGCAATAGTCCCCTGTATAACAAAAGTTTTCCATAGGCGATGTTGAGACGAATGTCATTGGGATCACGTTTTAGCCCTTCGAGATAATAAGCGGCAGGCTCGAACGTTGCATGGCGATATTGCTCAAGGTGTAACCCTGCCAAGTATAATGCCTCGGTGCTGCTCATTTCTTCTGGTGGAGGAAGTGGCCTCGCCGCCTCTGGCAATATAACAACTTCCGGCTGTTCAGGACGATAGGAGACGAGCGTTTGACTTCCTGCATCATACACCGTTGCAACGACATCATACGCCTGCTCCTCTGCATCCACTGGCACCTCTGTAGAAAAGCTATGCTGCGGCGAAATGGTCGCTATTTTATGAACATAGGTGCGTCGCTTCCCTTTGAGTTCGATTACGGCATCAGCAAAAACGCTCGTTGCATACACTTTCACGCTTGCTGTATGTTTTCTCGTATCCACATCGAGAGAAATCGCGGCGTCAATTGATGCATTTTTCACGAGGCCAATATCTTTGTAGGGCATGAAATACTGTGTAAACGATTTCTCCTCGTAAGGCTGTAACCAGGAAAAATCTGGCTGATTATCGGTATAGACGCCCGTCATCAGTTCGATATACGGCCCATCCTCATCGGTCAAGTTACGATCCCATGCTTTGCCGAAATCGCCATTTCCCCATGTCCATTGTTTTTTCCCAGGTGAGATATGAGAATTGGCGACATGAAGAATGCCAGCCTGTCGAGCATGATCGTAGCCGCCAACAAAATCGTAATTCGAGGAGTACACCATATAGGAGGTGGGCACGGGAATGTTTTTGTACCATGAAATATCTACGCCAGCGGAGTAATCCACCTTATAATAGGTTCCTGTTGCGATTGGGAACGCTGAAACATCGCGCCTTCCGTGATCGAAAACCGAGTGTACATCAGGTGGAAAGACCGATTGTGTATGCTCATTGGCGGCTACCGCCGGATTCGCCCACCAGAGGAAGGTCTGTGGCTCCGGTGTACCATTGTACAAGTGGACGCGAATTGCAAGATACGCCTTTCCCGGAAGAAGCGTGAGGCCAGCCGTCATTTTTGTACCATACATGCGATCAATTTCACTGAGCCAGACTGTTTTTCCGCCATCCGCCTCATGTGCAATCGAATAGGTAACGGGACCAAACGTGTTTGGGCGATGATGCTGAGGCCAGTTGAACTCGATTCCGCCAGAAATCCAGGGACCAGCTAAGCCTACAAGAGCGGGTTTGATGACACGGTTGTAGTACACAAAATCGTAGTTATTAGTCTTATCGAGGGCGCGATAGACGCGACCGCCAAGCTGCGGCATAATCTCGATATGCAGATACTCATTTTCGAGGCATACGAGCTGATATGGATACGATTTCTTTTCATCTTTGATCTTGTCTATAACTGGATATGGATATACCTTCCCTGAACTTCCCTGATACACGCGTTTCTCTAAGAACATCGGATTTTTGTCTGGCTCTCCAACACCATACGTCGGAATCTCAACAACCTCTTCCCATACACGAACCTGCTCTGTCGTCATAAGATGTTCTCCTAAAAAGGTGGTATCAACGTAATCATATTTTTATCATGATATCGTCAATTGTCAATAGGAGTATCCCAGCGAAGAGCGTAAGCGCAGTTTGTTTCGATGCTTTGCTTTTTCGTAAGCGAAACAAAAACATTGACAAACTTCGCAATATTCACTACACTTTACACAAGCAACTTAACACGTTTTGTTGTCGCTAACAACAAAATTAACGCTCTTATTAACATTGTAGTTCGTGTATAGCTGCCGTTTTGTAGATAAGGATATCTTGTGACGGATGCACTAAAGCTAGATGGGGAGATACCTGCTGAAATACGTCGAGAGCAGTTGTTGTCTTTTATCAAAGCAAATGATTTCGTAAAGGTATCGAATTTGAGCGCAAGGTTTAGCGTCTCAGAGGTGACGATACGCGGCGACCTCGATGCACTCGCTCGGCGTGGTCATATCCGCCGTATAAGGGGTGGAGCAATGCCCGGCACCTTGTCTCATTCTGAGCGCTCGTTCGAGGAGACAAAAAGTACACACGTTACTGAGAAAGCTCTTATTGCACACGCTGCTGCTAGCATTGTCACTTCGGGTGAAACGATTATCTTGGATGTTGGTACGACTGCAACCGCCGTCGCGCAAGAGTTATTGAAGCGTAGAGATTTGCACGATATTGTTATCTTTACGAACGCCTTGAATATTGCTTTAGAGCTAGAAAGGGCAATTCCACGCTTTACGGTTGTTGTTATCGGAGGAACGTTACGACCATTGCAACATTCACTTGTAGATCCGCTTGGCGGCATCATGCTTGAACGAATCAATGCTCATACCGTCTTTCTTGGCTGTAATGGCGTTGATGCTGTTGGCGGGATAACCAATCTCAATCTTCCCGAAGCGGATATCAAGCGTCGTATGTTGAAGGCTGCTACTCGTCGTGTCGTCGTCGCTGATAGCTCTAAAGTAGGAAAGATAGCACTGGCTCATCTGTGTGAGGTTGAGGCCATCGACCTACTTATAACAGACAATGCGGCAAATCCATCTGTCTTAAATGCGCTACTTGAACGCAATCTCGAAGTTATGATTGCTAAGTAACGCTTTTGCCGTGATGAGACTTGCCGAAAAACCGTATAAATAACGAAGATAGAGAGATAATCCCTATTTGAAAAGGTGCATCTCTGGAAAGGAAGGTTACAAGCGTAAGGTACTAGTCGGGTTATCCTTTTACCAGTAATACCTATGATGGCACCAGTGCCGTCACAACAAGACGAGCGAAAGGGAATTCATCTATGACGACCTCAGAGAATAAGAATATTTTCCAGGACTATCTCGAAGGAAAAGTTGGGCGGCGCGATTTTATGACGCGTGCCCTCATGCTTGGTATGACCGCTGGCGGCTTGGAGACATTGCTAGCTGCGTGTGGTGGTCAGACCAGTACATCTTCCAGCACTACAACGGTGAAGTACGCAAACTGGGCGTCGGCAGAATCAGCTACAAAGACGCAGATTGACAATGCACTTGCAGCGTTCCAGACGCAATACAAAGCGAAGGTCGATAATATCGCCATTCCATTCGATAGCATGCTCACCCAATTGCAAACAATGTCAGCAGGTGGCAATCCTCCCGACGTGATGGAACTAAGTGGTAACTGGCCTTATGCTCTTGGCGGTGGTGGTGCATTGGAGCCTCTCAATTCCTATGCTGGCAGTTGGACAAGCGACGCTTTTACCAATAGCTTCGAGGTTGGTACCTACAAAGGGAAAATCTATGCCGCTCCATTCAGCATCTCACCTCATGGTTTCTGGTACAACAAGGAACTGATGCAAAAATACGGCCTGAACCCTGATAAGCCACCAACCACAATGGACGATCTGAACAGCATGATGGCAGAGTTACGCGCCAAGATGCCCGCCAATATCCATCCTATCGGCATCGATATCTCTAAGACCGAATACGCCCTCGTTGGCTTCTGGCCCTGGATTTGGACATGGGGCGGTAATCCTATGATCGAAGACAGCCAGGGCAATGTCACCATCAACTGGACCGATGCTGGTACCGTGAAAGCGTTCCAGTGGTTACAGGATATGGTCAAGAAAAACTGGACGCCGCCCGATCAAGCTATTAAAGCCGAGCGTCAGTTGATGTCAACAGGCGAAATGGTCTTCAAACTCGATGGACCTTATCTAACAGGTATTCTTCAGAGCGACAACCCAAGCGTCTACAAATCGGTATCCGATGTGACGAAGGTATGGGGCGTTACCACAACTCCTGTTGGACCTGGACAAAGTGCGCCCGTAACGTGTGCGGATATCCACAATCTCGGCATGTCGGCACACGCAGCAAATAAGCAACTTGCCTGGAACCTGATCTCGTATCTCACTTCAAACAAAGATGTGCTTACAAACTACTTGGTGACAGAGGGTGTCTTCCCTCATAAGAGTCAGGTAGCATCAGGGGGTCCTTACGCCAACCTCTTCTCTGATCCCATTAGCCAAGCGTTTATCAATAACGTCATTCCAACCATGCGTCCACCAGCCTACCATCCAAAGTATAGTCAGGCTGCGACGTACATTGTCACGGCATTGCAGGAAATCGCAGGTGGCGCAAATGTGCCCCAGCGTCTCCAGCAATTGAACAACGATGTAAAAACCGTCTTCGGTTCGTAGTCTGCTCGCTTCCTGCAGGTAGTATGTCGAGCAAGGGGGAACGCTTCTCCTATACGACAAGGTGGTTTGTGGAGACGTTTCGTGTATGGGAGGGGTGTTCCCCTTGCGGGCACCCTGGTCCCCATTGATTCGTTACATTAACGTGTATGGAGGCATCCCCTTGCGGGTGCCCTGGTTTTTGAACTTTCAAAGGGAGGCATAGCGTGGCTTCGATTTCCTCACAAGCACAAACATCTCTTAGTGCAAACAAACGACCTCGTAATGGACGTGGGTTGAACGGACCGCTCCTGTTCTGGGTCTTGCTCTCTCCGTCGCTACTCCTTTTCATCGGCATTATTTTTTATCCTCTTTTCAACACGATTTTGCTCTCGTTTCAATCGTTCAATCTCGCTGACCCGCTAGATAATGCCTGGATTGGGTTAAAAAATTACGTTGAGGTCCTTACAAATCCAACGTTTGATTTCTGGGGTTCTGCTGGCTTTAGCGTCTTGTTTAGCGTCTCGACAACGGTTATAGCTTTTGTGATTGGATTCGCGTTCGCGTTGATTCTTAATCAGCCTTTGCGTTTTCAGACGTTGTGGCGTGGGTTATCACTCGTACCCTGGGTTATTCCCTACGTCGTTGTTGCCTATCTATTCTTTTATATGTTCAACTCGCAATACGGGATTATGAACAATCTGCTCAACTCAATCAATCTCTTTGGCTGGCATCCTATTCCGCGCCCCATTGCATGGTTTGGTGGTTCAGGAAATGCGGCAATCTTTGCGGTTATCTTTGCGAGCATTTGGAGCAAATTTCCCTTCTTTACCTTGATGCTATTGGCGGGTTTACAGACGCTACAACAGGATTTGCTCGATGCTGCTACTGTTGATGGTGCGGGAGCGTGGGGGCGTTTCTGGAATGTAATCGTACCGGGGCTACGCGGTATCATTGTCGTGGTGACGACCCTGCAACTTATTTGGAGCCTGAACGAGTTCACTATCATCTACTCTATGACTCAAGGTGGACCAGGGAATGCAACAAATAACATCATCATCAACATTTACCGTACTGGCTTCATGAATCAAAACATCAGCATTGCCGCTACCATTGGCACTGTCTGGCTGATCATACTACTGATATTCACGAATTTCTACATTCGTATTATGGAAGGGAAGGCAGTAACACAATGAGTAAGGACATTCAAAATGAGCGTGGCATCGTTACTGATACCGTGTTAGAAGAGGAACGGGATACCCAGCAACCTACGAGCGTTGTCAGTGATGCGTCGAGCTACACACATGCCGAAGCTCAACGCCATCGCACCAGACACCTACTGAAGCGTGTCCTTACCTACGTCCTGCTGGTTGTGCTACTTATCTATGCGTTTTTCCCCATCTTCTGGCTTCTCTCGACCTCCTTCAAATCGCAAGGAGAGGCATTTTTCTATCCGCCATCCTGGATACCGCTGCCCTTTACGCTGTATAGCTACCAGATATTGCCAGCCGATCAGCAAGGCTTTGTGCGCTACTTCGAGAACAGTGTGATTGTCAGCGTCTT
>CAXUGH010000132.1:0-13343 GCA_964250365.1 uncultured Ktedonobacteraceae bacterium | reverse complement strand
ATTTTTGAAGAGCCGCTAGTATAAAACATGGAAATGGATATATGCAAGAAACCGCAGCGGTTTCTTGCATATATCCATTTCCATGTTTTATGGAAGCAAGGATTGAGGGACGGAACCAATGGATGGAAAACGGAATCGATGGGAACGAGGGCGTAATGAATTATGGCCCCTACGAGACAGGGACAAACTGCCACTGCTGATTCGTGCCGCCATTGTTAGGCCATTCGATGACTGGGGCACCGCTAGTAGTGGATGCATACTGAACGTCTACGTTCTGACCACCATAACTAACGATGTTGTAGTAATTCCCTCCGACAGATGTAATCGACCACTGAGAGTATGGATTGCCATTATCGAGGTATTGGATTAACTGCGTTCCTTCATGCGTCTCGGCTCCCCCCGGGTTGTTGAGCAGCAGACCACTAGAGCGATTGGCAATCTTGCAGTAGCCATTTCCAGCATCGACAAAGGACCATTGCTGGCTTGACTGACCATTGCCTGGATTCTGGACAATCAAAGCACCACTCTGGGTGGAAGCACCAGAAACATCGAGGTTTTGACCACTGTTACGATTGACAATTTTGTAATAGCCCGTCAGGCTGCTACAAGTAAGGGTTGTGCCTGCTGCTGCATGTGCTGAAAGCACTCTTGTACCTGCAAAGAATGCTAACAGAGTAACAAGAGACAAACAAAGAGCAAGTAGAGCGAAACGATTTCTTTTGTACATAGATCCTCCTTGAATTACATGAAACTTATAACTAAACCCTTATGTTTAGTTACGAAATGAACGAAAGCAGCCATTGCTGATTCGTGCCACCGGTAGCGGTATATTGGATCACCTCTGCATTGCTGGCAATCGAGGCTCCCGAAACATCTATGAGCTGACTGCTGTTGCGGTTGGTAATGGTATAGTAGCCACCACCAACGCTGATAAACAACCATTGTTGATTTGTACCCGGGTTCGGCGTCCACTGATCCAGTTGTGTACCAGTGGTTGTCGAAAAGCCAGGAACTTCCAGTGCCAAACCACTGTTGGCATTGATGAGGGTGAAGTACCCATCTCCCGCATCAACAAACTGCCATTGCTGGTTCGAGCCTCCATGATCGGGGTACTGGATAATCGTTCCTCCATTGGAGGTCGAGCCAGCATTGACATCTATGACCATGCCGCTATTGCGATTCACCAGTTCATATGTCATGCCAGCAGTCGGAACAGCAATAAGTTGCCATTGCTGGTTCGTGCCGCCAGTGGCAGTATATTGGATCACCTCTGCGCCACTTGCCGTTGAGCCTCCATTCACATCCATGAGCAGACCACTATTCTTGTTGGCAATGGTATAACTTCCATTGGTACCGATAAATTGCCATTGTTGATTGGCTCCATTATTCCCAGTCCATTGCTCAAGTTGTGTGCCCGCCGTTGTCGAAAACCCAGGAACCTCCAGCACCAGACCACTGTTACGATTGACTAAAGTGTAGTACCCGCCGCCTACTGGCACGATTTGCCACTGCTGGCTGGTCGCACCATTACTGGTAGACTGAATGATTAACCCGCCCGCAGTGGTTGAAGCACCGGAAACATCCAACACCAGACCACTGCTTACGCTCACCAGATTATAGTAGGTTCCTGTGTTCGCTGTCCCGTTCGCTGTCACGCTAAAGTTAGCAAACTGCGCGTTCTGCCAGCCGCTCACGCCGACTCCAACCTGACCAGTGCTGTAGGTGGCATCGGTGGCTGTACCAACGGTCGTCCCATCGATTTGAGCCGTAATAGTACTACCCTGGAAGGACAGCGCGAGCGTATGCCAAGTATTGGTCCCGAACGACGCAATGCTGCCAGAATTGAGGGTTGTGAGGGTTCCGCTGATACTATTTTTCAGAATGCTCCAGGTACCACCATCGGTCACGCGCAAGTAATAGGCGTTAATGTTGGCAGGAGAGCGTTGTATCGTCCCTATGCGACCCATAATCTCGACGTACCCAGCCTGCTCCAGCAAGACATCGCTCGTCACAGTATAATTGCTCCATGTCACGTCTCCCAGTAAGGTATAGGGGTCGCTTGAGTCCTCCCAGTTATGCGGCGCGATAGGAGCCATCTGACGCATCACCAGACCACTTCGTCCGCCACCTGCCGCAGCGATTTCAAAGGCACCGTTCTGATCGGAGAAGTAGCGTGCCTCCTGACCGACTGAGTACCCCTGGAAGTTATCGGAATATGGCAGGCTGAGTGCAGTGGGTGGTGGACCTATAATAGTTCCTTTTCCTTGACCAGTGGTCGTAGAGAGAGTATAGATGTACCCAGGCTGCAAGCTAAGCGAGTAGGCACCGCCCGACGGTGTGATACTGGACTGTTGCACGAAGTAGTCACCGGGGTTGTTGGAGTTCAGGTTGGTCGCCCAGACGTACACCGTTCCCGTTGAGAGGCCATTGCTGGTCTGGAAGTTGATCGTCTGGCTGGTCGTGGCATCGACTGTTTCGATGATCACGCTATAGTCCTTGCCATTGGTCGCTTTGAGGGTGACATAGCTTCCGTTGCTGTTGCTTCCACCCAGATACCCACAGGCATCGTTAATGTACTGCCATCCTGGTTGCGTAAACTGCGCGGTGTGGGCCGTCACCCAGGTTTGCTTGCCAACACTATAGTTGCCTGACCAGGGTTGATTGGCTGCCATCAATCCAACCGTATTGTAGGGCAAATTCGTATAAATCGCCGCGATCAAAGGCCAGTTAATATACGCGGTCATCTCTCCATCAATATAGCCACGATTGATGGCGCGTGCCATAGGGATCGCACCGCTATTCTCGTCCTGCGAGCCATTCTCGCTGGCCCACAAGGGCTTGCCCAAACTTTTCGCATTGGCGGTATTCGTACATGAGATGGCACTTCCCCCGTCACCGCCCGTGCAAGGATAGTGAGAACCAACAATGTCAATCGACGCATTAAAGGCTGAGTCACCCAGCATCGCATCGGCAACATCCCATCCTGAGTCAGCGCCGACGACTTTGGTTGCGAGGCCATTGGACGCAATGGCACTATGAAGTGCTTCAAAGAACTGCTTATTGTAGCCCTTCTCGTTCCATCCTCCAATATAGTCAATGGTCAGCCCATGCTGAGAACTCGCACCTTTAATCCAGGCAATATAGTAATTTACCATGTCCTGTGACCAGAACAAGTTATTGGGATCCCAGACTGGGGCACCTGTTGTACCGATCCATCCCGGTGCGCCCCAGGCGAGACCATAGAGCTTGATATTGGGATTGCGTGCTTTGGCTTCAGTCATGAGCCACCATTCGTAGCCACGATTAAAATTCGTATCCGTTGGGGTATGCATAAAGCTGGGTTCGGAACCATCGGTTGAGTTGGTATCTCCTCCAACCTCGACCTTTAGAATGTGGAGATTGGCTCCATAGTTGGGTTTGAAAAGATAATCAAGAATTTGTGTGCGGTAGGGTTCGGGATAGTCGATCAGGAGGCGCGAGTTGCCTCCACCACCACTGATGGCACCGATTCCGTCGAGTGTACGCCCACTTCCACCTCCATTCAGAGTGATTGAGGTGGAAACAGCGTTCTGAGCGTGAGCGGAGAGGGGACCAAGGCCAGCAACAACTACAGTGGCTCCGGCGGATAGTTCCAGAAATCGGCGACGATTGAAACGGTTCTTCATAAATGATAACCAGTCCTTTCTGTTAGCATTCCCTCTACTTACTTCTGTTTGTCCACATAAATGTACAAATGGCGTAGGATGAAGGCTCAGTGAGCCTCCATCTCCACAACTAGACTCCGATCAGTTGCCATTCCTGGTTGGCTTGTCCATTACCCAGGTCCCACTGCTGTATGGTAGTCCCATTGCTGGTTGACCAGCCAGTCACATCGAGGACTTTGCCACTATTACGATTCTGGATATAGTAGTAGCCATCGCCAGTAGAGATGAAGCCCCATTCCTGATTGGTTTGTCCATTGCCCAGGTCCCATTGCTCTATGGCGGTCCCATCACTGGTTGACCAACCCGTATCATCGAGGACTTTGCCACTATAGCGATTCTGGATATAGTAGTAGCCGTCGCTGGCAGGGAGCAAAGTCCATTGCTGGTTGGCTTGTCCATTTCCAAGGTCCCACTGCTCCATAGTCGTGCCATCGCTGGTTGACCAGCCTGTATCGTCGAGAACTTTGCCACTGTTGCGGTTCTGAATGTAGCTATATCCAGTGCCGCCACCACCGCCACCAGCCGGTCCGAAGGTTATATTGTAATTAGCACCTTGATCTGTGAATGTGCTTGTGGGATCATCAAACGCGTAACTATATGCGTCTGGGCAATTCGATTTGAAGTAGGATGCGTAATTAACGGGCCATTGAGAAGGAATACACGTTGCTGGTGTGTTGTATGCTCCTCGGCAACAATACTGATCGGTGTTGAACGCCTCGCACGCACTCTTACAAGCAACAATCCTCCCACTGCTATCAACCTCCTGCAATGCACTGGGACAATTCGGATTCAAGTCAGTCCCGCAGCCTGCAACACCACACCAATAGTGATTTCCAGGTATTGGCTGTGCTCCACCTACTGGCGTAATCGTCATAGGAACATTAAAACCATCTACAAAGCTCACATCGTAGAAATCTTTATTGCTTGAGCCGCCAAGGTTGAATTCAGCCAGCGTAGCAGGTGGAATTCCGCCTGCTCCATTGCATTGCAAAACACCGCCGCAATCACCTGTCTCACAGGAACCAGCACCTGCACCATTGAAGTTACAATAGGTGCGCCCCCAGAATCTCCCTTGCCAAGTATCTGCAACTGTTACACTGTAGGTGGAACCAGGAGCCATCTCCCAGCCACCATTATCAGGTGTTGTGAAACCTCCATTAGCCAGGGCACCAGCCCAGATCGTTTGCGATGTGTTATTGACAAATGTAAAAGTGCGTGTTGAATCAGCGGCGGCGGCTTTCGCCTTGGGAGCAATAGAGACCGTAATAAGCGAGGCAATAACGAATACCAGCACCATCACAACGGAAATCAGCACTTTTCTGAAATGATTCATTTTGCATCTCCTTTGCTGTGAGCATCCTTTGCTCGATTGATGGAAACGGGCTAGTGGTCCCTAGCATTACCTTATCTACCTTTTCTAAAGAGTTACTGTGTGGTGGGAGAACTCACAAGTTATGCTCCTGCCTCTCCCACCAATTGGTGTGGTACCTCATCTAGGGAGTTCAGGCGGTGAGCAGTTGCCACTCCTGATTAGTTTGACCATTGCCCAGGTCCCACTGCTCCATCATGGTGCCGTTGGCGGTAGACCAGCCGGTATCATCAAGGACTTTGCCACTGTAGCGGTTCTGGAGATAGTAGTAGCTATCCCCCGTCGAGATGAAGCCCCACTCCTGGTTGGCTTGTCCACTAACGAGGTCCCATTGCTGCATCGTGGTACCATCAGAAGTAGACCAGTTTGTATCGTCGAGGACTTTGCCGCTGTAGCGGTTCTGGAGATAGTAGTAACCATCAGTGGCAGGAACCAGACTCCATTCTTGGTTAGCCTGTCCATTACCTAAATCCCATTGCTCCATCGTGGTGCCGTTGGAGGTAGACCAACCAGTATCGTCAAGGACTTTGCCGCTATTACGGTTCTGGAGATAGTAGTATGGTCCATTGCCGCCACTACTACTAGAGGTGGAGACTTGCACATTATCGACGATCATCGAGACCCCCGACTGCGTTGCGCCAGTTGGACCACCACCGAACGCGCCGGGAAAACCGCCACCCATCGCCAGATCGAGAATGATAAAGAAGCCGTGATCCACTGCATTTGCCCATGTCGTCGCATCGACTTGATTGGCACTAATCGTGAAGTAGTTGTTGCCGTCCAGGTACCAACGGATTTGTTCAGGCGACACACTTCTATCGACAATCACCGAGTAGGTATGAAAATCGGTCTGACAACCAGGGCACGCATGTTGTCCACTACCGATACCGTTTGTTTCATTACAAGGACCACCTGGATCGACACCGCAATGCAGTGTACCGAAGACGGAACTGAGTCCATTGACATCTTCCATTGTGTCGATTTCGCCGTCATTAGGCCAGTTATGGTCTACGCGGTATTGTGCGCCGAGCATCCAGAACGCAGGCCAGTAGCCAGCCGCTGCTCCCCCTGATACATTGGGTTGCTGAATGGAGGCACTAACCTGTAACTGACCACCAGCGGGTGCCGCGAAATCTGAACGCTGGGTCTCGATGCGCCCGGAGGTCCAGTTGCCATTCCCGTCGCGGAGCGCGGTGATATTCAGGTGCCCATTTCCATCCAGTGACACGTTCGCCGTGCTACTGGTCATCGTCTCGACCTCTCCGGTACCCCAGCCTGTTCCGGTATCATATATCCAATTGGATGTATTGACCCCCGTACCAGCTCCTCCATCGAAATTCTCACTCCAGACAGGAGTCCAGGTGGTATCAGCATGGGCTTTGCGAACGCCTAAAAAGGATACGACACCGAAACCTGCAACCATCAGTGTTACGATCAACACGAAGGTTACAATGCGCCGCACCCGTGATGGAAGGCGATACTGGAAAAAGGTTCCTTGCTCTCTTTGACGAAACATCTTCATGAATAACCTCCTCAACTATGAATAAGACGTAGTGAAGTAAGGACAACCTTACCTCCGTATAAAGATAGAAACTGTCTTTCAGTTTCCTCGGAAGAACGTCAAAGGCATAGACACAAAGCGATAGAACGACAGAAGGATATCAGTAATTCCTGTTATCTATAAAACAGGACAACTTGTATACTGCATTTTGCGAAAGGAGGATAGGTTTTGCCTATGTGTAGCATGCGACGAAAAAATATATGGATGATGGTTGAAAGCAGTTGCCTTCCAGACGCTCACATAGCGTGTCGTATCCTGCATAACCTGCTAATTGCACATGTTATTCCTTTGCCTCTTTGCATGTAGATAGGAAAATATGCTTTTGCATCCTCGCCCATGAATATATGTAACACATACATCTCACTACAAGAAGAGTAAATCAGAAACCGGTTTCTGTCAAGAGGTGGCGGTATCAAATGGTACTATTTGAAATAGGAAGAGTAGTACTGTTACAAATTCCACAGCCAAGGGGTGGAATACAAAACATGCCAGATACAGGTTCCTGTAAAAGAAGTCCTCAGAAGAATGTGTCTTTGTCTGAAAGGAGAATTTCATTATGCCTCGATCATTTCGTTTTGGTCTCGTTGCGGCTCAGGCTCCCTCACATGATGTATGGGTTAGCCTCGCTCGTCGTGCCGAAGAGCTTGGCTACTCGACGTTGTTAATGCCAGACCGCACAACCGTAGGAACACTCGCTCCTATACCGGCGTTAGCAGTCGCGGCCTCGGTAACTACCACACTCCGTGTTGGCAGTTATGTGTTCTGTAATGGATATCGTCATCCTGTACTGCTTGCAAGGGAAGCAGCCACGCTCGACCTGCTCTCTAATGGTCGCCTTGAACTTGGCATAGGAGCAGGCGTCTCCTCATCGGAGTTTGAACAGATGGGGATGCCAACAGACAGTGCGGGTGTCCGTGTGAGCAATCTTGCGGAAACGCTTCAGCTCATGAAGCAGCTCTTCACGCAGGAGACGGTCAACTTCGATGGGAAATATTATAAGGTTACAGGAGTGAAGGGAAATATTAAACTTGTGCAGCGACCACACATGCCTATTCTTGTAGCTGGTGCTGGTCAGCGCATGCTCAAATTAGCGGCAAGAGAGGCTGATATCATTGCCATCGGCTCAAAAATCATTTCAGGACGTGGACCCGATCCAAATGATGCTTCTCTGGAACAAAAGATCGCATGGATTCGAGAGGCCGCCGGAGAGCGTTTTACCGCATTGGAACTGAGCCAGACAATCTACGACATGGAAATCACCGATAGCAACGTTGCAATCGCGCCTCAGACAGGAGGTTGGTTTGTTCCAAAGAAGCCGCTAAGTACGGAACAAGCGGTTACACAGCTATTAGAACAGCGCGAACGTTATGGCTTCTCCTACCTGCAAGTACAGACGCAACAAATGGAGAACTTTGCCCCTGTGCTTGCACAGTTGGCTGGAAAATAAAATTGGGTAATGGACATTGGAAACGGGTAAGTGACATTTGTGTCACTTACCCGTTTCCAATATCCATTACCTATATTATCCATGAAGCTCTGCATAGGGGCGGGCGTGACGTACATGTGTATTCAGTGTTGCCATGACCGCTAAGAGAGCAAGTACGAATGTGCAGAACAGAATGGTTGGCACTATTCCTGCATCCTGCAATAGAAAACCTATCAAAGCCAATCCCAATGGTTGACCACCAAAGGCGATCAGACGGAAGACACTGTTGACGCGTCCCTGTAATTCATCTGGAATGATGGCACTACGGTAGCTAAACTGCACAACGTTATAGATTGTACCAGCCATGAAAGCAATTCCTGTAATCAAGCCAAGCACAAACACATTCGGCGCGATAAGATACAGCGGCATGACAAGCGCAAATATCCAAGACGTGCTGCTAATGGTCAGTCCAAAGCGGACCTGTCTCTGAAAGAAGGGACCTACAACCGCCCCTAAAAGACCTCCAATACCAGTGATAGTAAAGATGAGGCCAATCAGCACAGATGAGGCATGCATGCGTTGCGCGAGTACAATGAGAATGAGCGTGTAGCCCGAAGTGATAAAGTTGTTGCCGCCCGTGAGTACAGCCATGAAGCGAATGAGCGGTTGCTGCCAGAGCCAGTGCAGCCCTTCGCGAATTTCGATCCATAGCTTACGCGATGCACCAATCCGTTTTTCTTGAAAGTCTGTTTTGATAAAGAACAGCGAAAGAACCGAAGCGGTATACGAGATAGCATCGGTAAGAAACGGAAGCAAATTGCCTAGAGCAAATAACACGCCTCCAATTGGAGGTCCAATAAGCACCATGATGCTATCTGTAGCCATATTTTGCGCTGTAGCGGCTGGTAGCTGCTCCTTTGCCACAACACGCGGAAGACAAGCGGCTTCGGCAATATTGAAGAAGACGAATAGCGCACCTTCGATAGTTGTGACAAGAAATATTTGTGCTATCGTCAATCCGCCCAGGAGAAGGGCAACGGGAATACTTGCCAATGCCAGTGCGCGTCCTATATCACACACAATCATGACACGCTTGCGATTCCAGCGATCAATCAACGCGCCAGCAGGCAAACTCAAGAGAACGTAGGGCAAGGCACGCAATGCACCTGCAATACCAGCCACAGCCGGAGAATGAGTGAGTGCCAGAATGAGCAAAGGAAATGCTAACTGCGAGACCTGTGAGCCAGTATTCGAGACAAGCTGTCCGCTCCACAGCAGCATATAGTCACGATTGCGCCACAACGAGAAGCGAGACAATTTCTGTTCCGAGTTGTCTTCTGTTGATGGCATGAAATTCTCCTAACAAAAAATTACTCTTTCATCATATAACATTTGTTAGGAGATACCAGCTACCGCTGTTGAACAAGTGCTGCTACTTCTTCCTGGATTTGCGTATGGTCGCGTTGGTCATATGTCGTGCGAGCTTGTGCGACCTCCTGCAAATGCTCATATGCCCAGCCCCTGAGTGCATTCACTGGCTCTATGAGCGTTTGTCCCAATGGAGTAAGAGTATACTCTACGACGGGAGGAACGACAGGGTAGACGACACGCCGTACCAGACCATTGCGCTCCATCGCTCGTAATGTCTGCGTCAGCATTTTTTTCGAGATGCCATTGATGCGCTTGAGCAATTGTCCAAAGCGCATTGTGCCGTCTTCCAGAGCGTAGATGACTAGAGGCGTCCATTGGTCAGCGAGCAATATCAGCACTTGCCGCGATAAGCAGCTCGCCTGAAAAATATCAGGTTGTGTTTGTTGCTTAGTTTCCATATGGTGACTATATCACTTTTAAGTTCCTTCTTACAAGATACAAGTTTTTCAGGTACAGTAACGTATATAGTCTGATGTGTCACAACCCTTAGTAGTTGGGTCGTGACACGAGGAGAGGGCTGAGCGAAGGTTTTTCGTATATAAAAAGGAGTTAAAATAATGCCTAAAGCAGTGAGATTTAATCAGTATGGTGACATCAACGTGTTGCAGGTCGTAGAGGTGGAGCGGCCTGAGCCTAAGTCGGGAGAGGTGCTTGTCAATGTCAAGGCAGCAGGTATCAATCCAGGTGAGGCATCTATTCGTAAAGGCTTGCTTGCCAAGCAGTGGCCTACCACGTTTCCATCTGGAGAAGGTAGTGACCTTGCAGGAGTCGTTGCCGCTGCTGGCGAGGGAGTGCAGGGTTTTGATGTAGGTGATGAGGTGATCGGTTTTACAAACAACAGGGCTAGCCATGCCGAATTTGTCGTAGTCGAGGCGAACAACCTGACTTATCGTCCAAGTAACGTCTCGTGGGAGGCGGCGGGTGCGTTGTTTGTCGCCGGAGTAACAGCTTATGCTGCCGTTCGCGCGGTTGGGTTGAAACCAGGAGACACCGTTGCTGTCTCAGGTGCTGCTGGCGGAGTCGGCTCAATTGCGGTTCAACTAGCGGCAAACAAGGGTGCAAAGGTAATTGGCCTTGCGAGTCCGGCTCATCACCAGTGGCTACGCGATTCCGGTGTCATTCCAGTTGCCTATGGCGAGGGCATTGAGGAGCGTATTCGTGCTGCTGCAGACGGTTCACTCGATGCATTTATAGACACATACGGTGCTGATTATGTCGAGCTTGCAATTCAACTTGGCGTGCGCCCCGAACGTATCGACACGATCATCAACTATGAGGCTGCGGCAAAGTATGGTGCCAAGACCGAAGCCAGTGCTCAAGCATCAAGCGCGTCTGTCCTGGGTCATCTCGCCCAACTTATCGACCAGGGCAAGCTGGAAATCCCGATTGCCCGCGTCTATCCTCTCCCTGACGTTCAAGAGGCATACCGCGAGTTGGAGCAGCGTCATACGCAAGGCAAAATTGTTCTTGTACCCTAAGTTTGTTGCTGTCACCATTCTTCGTCTCTTAAACGTGGCATTAGAAATGGAAAAGGAGACTTACAATTATGGCTGACAACGATAAGCTCAAACCAGGGGATTCTGTTGAGTGGGACACGTCACAGGGCAAGACATCGGGCAAGGTGGAGAAGAAAATCACCACACCAACCGATATCAAGAAGCATCATGTAGCAGCCTCGAAGGATAATCCCGAATATATCGTGGAGAGCGATAAATCCGGCAAAGAGGCGGCTCACAAACCCGAAGAACTCAAGAAAACCAAAGAGAAAAAATAAACAATTCATCCCCTGAGCCAGCGGCTCAGGGGATGAATTGTTTAACCGACGAGCATGGCCTCGCGGCGCGATGCATCTTCCTCCGCATTTACGTTTGCAGGAGCAGCAGTGTCAACGCGTCTCTTCGAGCGAATGAAGAAGACCGAGACAATCGCCGCCAATACGAACACAAGCGTAACCCAGAAGGCGTCAATCAGGGCTAACATGTAGCCTTGACGCCGCACGAGACCTATCACCTCCTCGATTGCGGCTATGTTCGCATTGATGGGATTGTAGCCGTGTGCGATAAAGAACGCTCGCAGACCGAAAACAATACGACCATAGGCTGATGTTGGCGTTACCAGTTCCGCGAGATGGCTATAATGCACCTTCGCCTGCGTCTGCACGAGCGTTGCCAGCACCGCGATACCCAGCGAAGTCGAGACGAAACGTACAACAGTGTTGAGCGAAGACGCCTGTGCGAACTGGCGCGGCTGAATATCGGTAAGGGCGGAGACAGTCAATGGCTGGATAATCAATCCCAGTGCGAGGCCGCGTGCAAGAAACAGTATCTGTACCCACCAGTAGGGCGTGTTTATGGTAAAGTAGGTGAACTGCCATGTGGCGAACGCAAGCAGCACAAGCCCCGGTAACACAACGAATCGCGCCCCAAGCCGGTCTACAAGGCGTCCTCCTATCACAGCAGATACAATCGAGGCAAACGCTTGCGGCAGGAAGAGTAGACCCGTTTGAAAGGCACTCAGGCCACGCAGATTCTGGAAGTAAATCGGGAAGATGAACAATCCACCGAAGAAGGCAAAGGTAATCAGCACGTTGGCGATATTGCTGGTCAAAAATGGTCCATTGGCGAAGAGCGTAAGATTGACGAGCGGCTGTCCACCGCGCCGTGCAATCTGCAACTCGACGACAACAAAGGCGCACAGGATGAGTAGACCAACAATCAGAAAACCCTCTACCTTCGTCGATCCCCAACCATCGGTGCTCGCATCCGAAAGCGCGTAGAGAACAGAGGCCAATCCTCCCGCTACAAGAATAAACCCTGGCACATCGAAACGCGTTCGTAACTGTGTGTGTACACTCCGCAACAGGAAGACCGCCATGACAATCGCAACTATCCCGATAGGAACATTGATGAGGAAAATCAGAGGCCAATCGGCATAGGTGACGATATAGCCACCAAGCGTGGGACCAATCGCAGGAGCAAGCAGAGCGGCTATACCGAACAGACCCGACGCCAAACCACGTTGCTCGATGGGAAATTCATTGAAAAGCAACGTAATACCCATTGGAAACAGGAAGGCTCCGCCAATGCCCTGTAGAATGCGAAACGCGATGAGGATGGGCAGACTCCATGCGAGACCACATAGCGCAGAGCCAACTGTAAATATTCCTAATGCAATGATATAGAACCGCTTGTTACCAAGACGATCCGCAAAGAAGGCTGTAGTTGGCGTCACCACACCCTGCGTAAGAATATACGCGGTAAGCACCCACTGCACACTATTCAAATCGGCACCGAAGGCACTCTGGAAGCGTGGAATGGCGATATTCACAATGGTCTGGTCTAGCACGCTCATAAACGCACCAAAAACCGCTACCGCCGCAACGATCCACTTGTATTCCAGCCCTCCTCGCCTCTCCTGCTGTACAGGCATATCCATAGCAAGACTCCTCTCAATAATTGTATGTTTCTGAATATTTGTCGTCGCAGGCGGCAAATATTCAGAAACATACAATTATCCCTTTGTCACAGCACAAAACCAGAGAGAATTTATTTTCTCTAGCATAGCTTTATTGAGTTCGCTTTTTAGCTCTAAGACCACGCTATATTGCATGGCGAGAAACATACTGACGTAGCCCCACCCTGCCGCATCAATGTCGATATCGGGCGCAAGCTTATTCTGTTCCCGCGCTTGCTCCAAAAGCGCATGAATGGTTTTTCGCACGCGCTCGTTATGCTTGCGTAGACTGTAAGCAATATCGGCGTCGTTGGCCTGTGTGACCGAGTGAAACAATACTTTTTGCGTATCGGGATCGGCAGCAATTGCGTTATTGTAGTCCATCAATACATGCGAGAG
>CAXUGH010000131.1:0-13356 GCA_964250365.1 uncultured Ktedonobacteraceae bacterium | reverse complement strand
GCGAAGGTCATTTCCAGACCGTCAACCGTCGTCTGCCGCTTGGAGAAGACAGCACCGGCATTATTTACCAGCACATGTAGCTGCGAATACTTTGCTTGAAAGTCCGCGGCAAGTTTGCGAACTTCCTGCTGTGAAGAGAGGTCGGCAAGCAAGAGGTCGATGTTCTCGTTATCGCTCTGCCGTTTCATCTCTCTCTGCGTCTCCTCGGCCTTTTGCTTATCGCGCCCTACAAGAACGACCGTCGCACCTAATCGCGCAAGGCCAAGAGCGGTCTCTTTGCCCATACCTGATGTCGCGCCCGTGATAAGGCAGATTTTACCCTGCATACTTTTTGATGTTGCCATGATGTTGTATCGTCACTCCAATTAGTTTTTGAAAAGTTCCAATTCTAAAGGAATTATCCTATGTATAGGACACGGATAGCGATGGCGATTGTTGGACAAGTTGAGCGACAAAAATGAAACGTTTCCGAGAGTCGATTATACATTACATCAACTTTACATAAATATTACATTATTGTTATTACCTTAAAGAGCTTTTCACAAACACTCGCTATAATGACTTATGTAATACACAAGTTTTTTTCGTATTACATAAGTCATTATGGAGGTGCAAGTATGTTTCCTAAGTCCTGGATCGGTGGAGCAACGGTGCAATTGCCATTCGCCGTCAATCTCACCATCTACATTATTGTATGGATTATTGCGCTTGCTGGACTCTTCTTTATTTGGCGTCGTGGTCGGGCGTTGGGATTTGTGCGCTGGACTACGCAAGACATTCTGATCCTTGCGATGATGGGCGTCTTACTTGAGGTCTACGACAACCTGATTGGCGACCAGTTCATCACACCCATCATCAACCTCATTCCCTTTGGGCATGCCTTCGCGCTTAACGACCTGCCTTACATGTTTCTGCTCATGGTAGGTATCGCAATGATACGCAAGCCTGGAGCAGCAACAGCGATGGTATTCCTGAACTTCTTGCTGATGCAGTTGTTTTATAGTGGACAAGGTATCAACGTATTGCAATGGCCTTACGGTTTGCTACAAGGACTGTTCGTAGACCTCTACTTCGTTCTGCGTGGTAATCAGGTCTTCGCTCGTGGTGGTACACAGGTCGTCATCGACGGCCTCATCATGGGTGCATTACGCGCCTTCCCAGCCGTAACCTACCAGTCCGCTATTCAAAGCCCACTGCTCACAGGCGAAACGAAAACGCTTGCCTACATTTTCTTTTACTCGCTTTTCAACCTGATTGGTAATGGCGTCGAAGCCGCGATTTCAGCACCGCTCGCCGTTCGTATCGCGCGTTCGGTCAATCCATCGGCGCGTCGTACCGCTCCTGTTGACCGCGACATACCAGTTACAGAAGACCGTGTTGTTCCCGCGACAAGTGAAGGGAGGGCTTCATGAACCTACGACTTCTCTCAATTATTGCTGGCATTCTCACTCTGCTTCTCGCCATTGACGGCATCTATATGTTGGTGTCGCAATACAATGGGAATGAGACACAGAATTTCGGTCTGCACGATGGAGCAACAGTTCTCATCGCCGCTGGCATCCTGCTCGTGATTACGATCATCGCATTTGTCATGTCTACACGCGCCGCCAATCGTGAAGGAATCGTGCCAGTTCCCGAAGCACCTGTCACAGATAACACACCAACTGAGGTACGCAGTACCGAGGTAGAGCCAGAAGTCAAGGGGTAGTATGCCTGATCTGCGTATAGATCGCCTCTCCTTCACGTATCTCGATACCCCTGAGCCAGTTCTCAGGGGTATCGACATCGCAATTCCCAAAGGTCAATTTGTGCTGCTTGCAGGTCCGTCGGGTTGTGGCAAATCCACGCTCGCGCTGGCTCTAGCTGGCCTGATTCCGACGAGGATTGCAGGAGATATAGAAGGTGAAATTTATCTGGATGATAAACGCATTAGCAAGATGGAGATTAACGAAATCTCGCAATACATCGGAATGGTGTTTCAGAATCCAGATAACCAACTCATTCAAATTGATGTGGAGTCGGAGGTTGCATTCGGCCCCGAAAATCTCGCCTTGCCGCGTGCGGAGATTGCGGAACGCGTCGAGCAATCGCTTGCCTACACACGCATGCATACACTGGCGAAACAAGAAATTTTCGCGCTATCGGGTGGACAAAAGCAACGCGTAGCAATCTCCGCAACGCTTGCTATGCGCCCTAACATTCTCGTACTTGACGAGCCAACATCAGACCTTGATCCAGTGGGTACGCAAGAGGTATTAAGCGTTCTACGCACGCTCAACAAGCAGTATGGTATGACCATCGTCTTGATCGAACACAAAGTCGATGAGGTTATTCCGTGGGTTGACCGCGTGCTACTTATGGATAAGGGGCGCATTGTAGTCGATGAACCGCCGCGCAACGCCTTTCACGATATTCCGCTATGGGATGCGCTAGGCGTCTCGGTACCACAAATAGTGCGCCTTGCTCGTAGTATTCCCGATGTGTTCAAAGATACCACACCGCTTACCGTTGATGAAGCCTATGATGTACTTGCTCCAACACCGCTTGCACAGTATCTACGAGAGCGCAACAATGCGATACAAGATATGGACGCGCTAACAGTAAATGTGTCGCCACAGCGCGAGACGCGGCCTGTTATCTCATGGGAAAACGTTGGGCTGGCATATGGACCCAAACAGGTACTCAAGGATATCAATGTGGATGTAGCGACCGAAGAATGGGTGGCGATTATTGGACCTAACGGGTCGGGCAAAACGTCGATGGCCTCGCTTGCGATGGGCTTTCAAGCTCCGACAAGCGGTGCGGTGCATCACAATGGTAAACCTGTCAAAGCAGGGAGCATTTCGCTACAAGCCGAGAGTATGGCCTATCTCTTTCAAGCCGCCGATACGATGTTATTCAGTCCAACGGTAGAGAAAGAATTTCTGTTCGGCGTCAAAAATCGCCGTAAGCGCAAGCACGAAATACTCTACTCTGTCGATACACTACTAGAAACCATTGATTTAGTGGCACATCGCCAGGACAACCCTTTTCAACTGAGTCATGGGCAACGCAAACGTTTAGCAATTGGTGTTCTATTGACGCGCTATCCCGACGTACTGATTCTCGACGAACCTACAACGGGTCAGGACGAAGGACATGCACGCGCCTTTCTGCAATTTCTTGAAGAGCTACGGCGCAACAAAAACTTCACGTACATCATGATCTCGCACGATATGCAAGCAGTAGCGAAGTATGCGACGCGTGTTGTAGTGCTACACGAGGGGCGCGTCGCACTAGATGGGCCGCCCGAACACGTCTTCGCGCATGTAGACCAGCTTGCCGAGAGCAACGTTCTACCACCGCCCATCGCGCTACTACATGCACGCTTATGTGGGCTAGAGGTAACGCAAGTTGCCCTCGATGTGCCAAGCTTTTTACGAATGCTAGAGCCAGTTGTGGAGGTACGCACATGAACCTGCTAGAACTCATTTTCCTACACAATATTGTAGGGCGTACTGTACTGGGTTACATATTGATGTTTGTTGTGCCGCTGACGTTACCAGTGATATTTATCAGACTGGTTGGCATTCAGGGTTTACGCAATCTCTTCTCGTATGAGCCAAAAGAGTCCATCATTCACAGGCTAGATCCGCGCCTCAAGATACTCTATCCCTTGATAATCACATCGTTGAGCGTCTTCCTGAACTGGAATTTTGTCTTCCTTTTGCTTCTCTTTACCATCGTTCCCTGGATACTGCTACGTACCTCGGCGTTGCGTCTGCGCGTGGTGTTGACGATGGTGCTGACACCTGCCCTCGGCCTTATCTGGTCGCAAGGCTTGTTTTACACGCAGGGAGATGTATTGCATCATCTCATCTATCCATTTCCCGCAACGATTTCCTGGTTTGGCTCTCCTGGCCTCTCTTCGACAGGTTTACTCTACGGCTTAGAGCAGGCAGGGCGTGTAATCGTGGGCGGCTCAGCAACGTTCATCCTATTGTTCACGACGAAGACATCCGATATCGTCTGGGCATTTTACAAGTTTCGCATGCCAGCCGCCATCGGTCTCGCATTCACAGCCGCGCTACGCTTCGTGCCACAGTTAGCCGAACGCATGACGGTATTGCTGCAAGCGGTGCAGGTACGCGGCTACGACTTAACGGTGCCGCGCTGGTGGCAACTTACCCAGTGGCCCGGCTATATCGGGCGCATCTTCGCCTGCATACCTATCGTAACGGTGCCACTTTTGATTGACTCCCTGCGCTCAACCTCGGTTATGGCAATGGTTGCTGATGCCCGCGCCTTCGGTGCTAAGCCCGAACGCACCGCGTTGCACGAACATCAGACATCACGAGCCGACATTATCGCCATTAGTGCGCTAGGTGTTGTGATTGTAATTGTAGTGCTGTTGGTGGTGTTGCATATAGGGAATCGACATACGTAAACAAATGATCTTCTCTGGCTTCATGCTAACCATGAGTTCCCTCGATATGTTGCAATCCCCACTGGAAGATCACTTCCAAAACTGGCCCCAGTGAACGACCACGTTCGGTCAATGAATAGCTCATGCGGTGCGGATGAGTGCCATATGGCTCTTTGGTGATGAGTTCCAGTTGCTCAAGCCGCTTGAGACGGTCTGTGAGGATGTTGGTAGAAATTTGCTCGTCCGACTGCAAAAATTCTTCAAAGCGATGTTTGCCCACAAAGTACATATCACGAATGATGAGTAACGTCCAACGATCACCGATTTCATCAAGCGTATTGGCAATGGGGCAAGCTGAACGTTTCTGCTCCACGTCGTTTTCCTCTCTAAGCAATTTTTTACCCTCTTGACTTGCAACTTACAAGTGATTATACTACAAAGTAGTTGACTTGCAAAATGCAAGTTACAGAAGTAGTTATTTCATCATGAAAGGCACTATTCCTATGACGACACAGACCATTCAAGAATTGTTTGATCGAGAGGCCATCAAAGAGGTTCGCGCCCACTTTGCCCAGGCTTTGGACTTCAAGGATTGGACCCTTTTTGAGAGCCTGCTCCTTGAGGAGCTTGATACTGACTACGCGGACTTTGGCATTCCCGCACAGAAGATGCGTCGAGAGGACTTGCTCAAGATTTTTCAGCGCGGCTTGAGCAGAGAAGGCATACGCACGCAACATATCATCTCGAATTTTCGCATTACAATCACGGGCGATACGGCACAATGCATTTCCCATTTTCTCGGTCAACACTACATCCAGGGATTTGAGGGAGGAGATGAATTTTTCCTCAAAGCTCAGTATACCGACCAACTTGTACGGACAGAGGATGGCTGGAAAATTAGCGCGTTGACATTTACGATCTTCTATACCTACGGCAATCCTGCCATTATACAGCCCTAGCTCTTGCATAAAGAACTGGCGGCATTAGGAATTGAGCATGCAATCTTCCCTTTGCCTCGTAACGCTGCTGAACCAACATCGTTCGACCTGTTTGCCAACAAGGTTATTCCTCAGGCAGAACAACTTTAAGTAACCTACCAAAAAGAAAGGATAGATGATATGACCACAAATACAATGAAAGCTATTCGTATTCATCAGTACGGAGGACCGGAGGTCGTTATGTACGAAGATGTGCCACGTCCGCAAGAAATCGCGCCCGACGAGGTGCTGATTCGTGTCTCTGCCGCAGGAGTCAATCCGGTTGACTATCAGCTTCGGAACGGGTTTGCCCGCCAATTCTTTGAGATTCCATTTCCCTACATCCTCGGTAGAGAGGTTGCTGGTGTCATTGAGCAGGTCGGCGCACAGGTGAACGCGTTTCATGTAGGTGAAGAGGTGTTTGCCCTGCTCACATTTCAAGTGGGCGGTTTTGCTGAATACGTTGCAGTCAAGGCTTCACAGGTCGCTACGAAACCTAAGAGCCTTGATTTTGTGCATACGAGCGTGGTTCCGGTGACCTCTTTGACAGCTTGGCAAGCACTCTTCGAGCATGGAAAACTCGCTGCCGGTCAACGCGTACTAATCCACGCAGCGTCGGGTGGAGTTGGATTGTTTGCCGTGCAATTTGCTCATGCTGCTGGCGCGTATGTGCTGGCAACGACATCTGGACGCAATCGCTCTTATATACAAGAATTAGGAGCCGACCAGGTAATCGATTATACGACGACGCCTTTTGAAGAGGTAGCGCACGATATAGATGTGGTCCTCGAACCACTAGGCGGTGATGTGCAAGCTCGTTCCTGGCAAACTTTGCGTCCTGGTGGAACTCTGGTTGCCATCATTCAACCTCCATCTGAAGACGAGGCTAAAAAGCATAACGTCAACACGGCCTTCTTTTCGGTGCGTCCTGACGGTTCCCAGTTAGGGGATATCGCAGCCAGAATTGATCGCGGGGAAATCAAAGTGGTACTGGAAAAAGTGTTTGACCTTCACAATGCCAGAGAAGCCTTGAACCTTAGTGAAGCGGGACATGTCCGTGGAAAAGTTGCCTTGCGTGTCCGATAAGGTTAGAATTTTTGCTAAATGGTATAGGCACATGCAGGGCATGTGCTATACCATTTAGCAAAGTACCTTACTCATTGTTCTCACATCGCCTTGATCGTATATTTCTTCACCGCCGGTCGCTTATCCGTGAGATATGCTATGTCCATTGTTTCGCGGCTCGCACGTCGTGGCAATTGAAGTGGTCTGTCCTGTGATAGTACAACGTGCTTGCTCTGAATGGCCTCAAGTTCGGAGGCGAGGCGAGCTATTTCGCTGAGAATAGCAAGTTGCTGCTCTACGTCTTTGGCATGTTCGCGCAGATATTGCAGTTGTACCGTCAAAGATTGGAACTGCTCATGCCACCACGCGGGCAAAGGAGCGTTGCGTTGCACGAGCGGTGTAGGCTTTGCTCGCTCGACAACTGTAGAGACGTTCTTTTCTGAAACGCTTGCGACTGGTTGCGCCTGCACTATGGAAGGTGTCGAGTTAATCTTCGCCTCATTTGCGCTGGGAGAAGGAGCCACAACACGCTCTGCCGCTTGCGTTTGAGCTGTAGCAACTTGTACAGGTGGCGCAGGTTTAGTCGCGGAACGTGAAGATGTCTTTGCGGAAGTAGCTGTGTTTAATGCTACTGGTTTTTCTCTGGATACGAAAAAAATAAGTAGTCCAAAAATAAGTGCGCCGAGGGCGACAAAGCCGCCAGCAAGCAATTGTGCCATATGGTGCGTACTCCTTCAATGCTCTATATAATTAGAATACGTTTTGGTAGGCAAGCCGTAACAACATTCGCTTAACAATTTTATTGTACGATACATATAATAACCTATCCAGTCTTTTCAACACAACAGAATGAGTAAAGCACGACGTGACGAAACATGTTTCGTCACGTCGTGCTTTACTCATTCTGTTGTGTTGTATTTGTTATTTTTGTGAGTTCGTATTCCCCCTTGCCACATAGCCACACTTGAACCAGAACTCACTCCTTCTCTGGTATCCCGTCACGAGTTCTTATCGCCCTTGCCACGTAAATCTCCTCCAACCAGGAACTCGCGTCTCAAGATATGCGTCCTTGCCCATTTCTCCCTTGCCACTTAGCCCCACACATATCTCCCTACTCTTCGATACCATCTCTCCCTTACAACGTAACCACCGCTATGTATCGTTTACGTACACCACCCTTGCCACATAACCACCACCGCCACGTTTACAAGAATATTTGGCTCCTCCACAATCTCTTACCACTTCCCCCGATGCTCCGCGCCTTCATCCTCATCCCACGTTCCCACATACAACAAGCGCGTCATCGTTCTCCACTTTCATCTCAACCTGTCGGTGCGTCACTCTCTCCTCACTCCACATAACCCAAAATCTGTGACGCTTCATATACACCCTCTCTCCCTACCATCCCCTCCACTGTTTCCTCCTGAGAGTGCGTTATCCCTTTTCCCTCCGACATGCATACTATACCACGACCGCATGAAAGTGGTGTGAAACAGACAACGTTTTTTATGAAAAATAATTCATTCTTGGGTACATATTCAAAAGAAGTTTCATTACAGATTTTTCATCTTAGGAATTTGCCTCCACAACTGGTATAATACTTTTCAGAAAAACGCCATTTATATAAAGGGATATCATGCATTCATCATTCTGTTTACTCTGCGATACAGCGCAATTCACTGCGAACGACACCGTACTTGTCCTAAATTCGGCACCCGACCCTTTTGTGACGTTCGCACGCCAGAAACTTCGCAACGGTAGCCTTGTGCTGGCTGAGGATAATATCGCTACACTTGCTCCATATGCTCACGTAAAAAACATACACTCTGTCGCCTTTCACGACTATCTCGCGCACTCCAAGACTGCCTCCGTAGATAGTGCGGTGCTGAATCTGCTCTATCAACCGAGCAAGACGTGGATATTGTACGGCCTTCAAGCCGCCGCTTCCGTTTTGAAACAGAATGGACGGCTCTATGTCACAGGTGCCAAAGATCGCGGCATTCTTTCAATTGGCAAGTACATGCAAGAGCTATTCGGCAATGTCGAGACGCTGGTTATCAGCAAAGGACATCGCGTACTATGCTCTTATATGAAAAACAGTGCTTCGACATTGCAAGAGAATGGAATGCAACAGGTTCCGACATTGTTTGCCGATAGCAAGCTGGATGAGGGAACACGTCTGTTGTTAGAGACCATGGAGGTACATGACACGGATGAGGCATTAGATATCGGTTGTGGCGCGGGCTTTGTCGGGCTATATATGGCGCGTCTCGCCTCTCAAGGGCAGGTGACGATGGTCGATTCGAGCCTCGCGGCAGTTGCAACCTCACAACGCGCCATAGAGGAGAGCGGCCTAACGCATGTGCGCGTTCTACCAAGCAATGGTGTGCAAGCAGTACGTACACAGAGCTTTGATCTCATCGCCACAAACCCACCATTTCATCAAGGTGGCATTCAGACAACAGCAATTGCCGAGAGCTTTATACGTGGAGCAGCGCAGGTACTACGCCCGTCGGGACGCTTCTATCTTGTCGCCAACCGCTTCCTGAAATACGAACCCACGCTCAAGGCAAATTTCAAAGAGGTCGAGGAGGTTGGCGGCGACACGAGATTCAAGGTGTTACGTGCGCTGGAACCTTTTAGTAAATAGCGTGAATGTTCGACGTTTTTTAAAGTGAAACCTGGGAAACCGGCTAAACTAGAAAGGTATCAAGAGGGATTGACATGGAGTGCGCTCCATGTTTTATCCTAAACACATGAAGAAGACATATACCATGAAAGGAACATCCATGCCTATTACGTCATCATTTAATGCCCACTCCACAGCACTAGAAGTCGTTGCCGAACATGATCTCAGTGGAAAAACCGTTCTTATCACCGGTGCCAACTCTGGTATCGGGTTCGAGACGGCCCGCGCCCTGCTTTCAGCACATGCCAAGGTGATTATGGCTGTCCGCGACAGAGCAAAGGGAGAGAGTGCAGCGAAGACTCTACAAGCGGCATATCCTGATGCACAGATACCTATCCTTGCCCTGAATCTTAGCTCACTCGCCTCTGTGCGCCACACAGCGGAACAGTTTCTTGCACAATGGACAACACTGGACCTGCTTATCAATAATGCGGGCATTATGGCAACACCCCTGGGCTACACCATCGATGGGTTCGAGCAACAGTTTGCGACAAACTACCTTGGTCACTATCTGCTCACGCGCCTCCTCCTGCCAGCCCTCCAAAAAGCGGCACCAGCTCGCATTGTCTCACTCACATCCAGAGTCCATCAGCTCTCGGATATCCACTTCGATGACATCCAGTATCAACACCGTCTGTACAATAAGTGGGAAGCCTATGCTCAATCTAAAACTGCCGATGCACTCCTTGCGGTTGCTCTGACACGTCATTTGAGTAGCCAGGGCATCACCGCAAACGCCGTGAGTCCTGGCAGTATTCGCACCGGACTCCAGCAGCATTTGACGGACGAGGAGATGCGTGCTCTAGGATGGTATGACGAAGCGGGCAACCTCATCTCACTCTTCAAAACACCTGAGCAAGGTGCATCAACAACCGTATGGGCTAGCGTCGAACCTGAACTGGAAGGGATCGGAGGTCTCTACCTAGCTGATTGCAACGAAGTTCTCCCACTTGAGCCAGGAGCGCAAGACAACAACGGCTATATGCCCTACGCACTCGACCCAGAGCATGCCGAGCGACTCTGGACGCTCTCACAAAACCTTGTTGAGCGGTAAAGAGAGAAGGACAGATACTGCCGCAAGGTTGCTGCTTCTCTACTATGAGGTTGATATCTGTCAAGAGAATGACTTGAACGTAATTACTGGAACAACTCCGTGACAGAGCCACCCTCATGTATACGGCGAATGGCACCTGCGAAGAGGTCGGCGACGGAGAGAACCGTCATGTTGGGCAGGTGCTTGTCGTCCGGTAAAGGAATGGAGTCGGTGAAGACAATCTCTTTGACGTTGGCGGCGCGAAGGCGATCAACGGCAGGACCTGAGAGGATAGCGTGCGTGGCACAGATATAGATGTCGCGTGCCCCTCGTTCGCGCACGACACGCGCTGCCTGCGTAATCGAGCCAGCGGTGTCGATCTCGTCATCGACGATAATGGCATCGCGCCCATCGACGTTGCCGATAATGCCCATCACCTCAGTTTGCCCCTCGTTGCCCAGCCGCCGTTTCTCGACAATGGCAAGGGGAGATTGCAGACGATCAGCAATTTGACGCGCTTTCTTGGCGAATCCTTCGTCGGCAGAGACAACCGTGAAATCTTTCAGGTGCTTCGAGGCGAAGTAGCGCGAGAGAATAAGTTGCGCGGTCAATTCATCGACCGGAATGTTGAAGAAGCCCTGTATCTGACCAGCATGCATATCCATTGTCAATACGCGATTGGCACCTGCCACAGTGATGCAGTCGGCGATGAGACGTGCGGTGATGGGGACGCGTGGCTGATCCTTCTTATCGGTGCGACCATAGGCATAATAGGGAATGACCGCCGTGATGCGTGAGGCTGAGGCGCGTTTGAAGGCATCGATCATGATGAACAATTCCATGATCGAGCGATTGACGGGCGAGCTGAACGACTGAACGATAAACACATCACGCTCACGCACATTGTTATTGATCTTCACGAATATATTTTCGTTGCTAAATTGAAAAACGTCTGCGTCCCCCATCGGTATACGCAGATGTTTACAAATAGCTGCCGCCAGCGGACGATTCGCATTCCCGCTAAAAACACTCAAGCCTTCCAAGTCACACCTCCTTCTCGCCAAAAGTATATCATACAGACGAAAAAAATGTACTGCTATGGTATACTCACAACAAACAATGAGAACACATACGAGCCAAAAAGAGGCAAATCCATGATTACGCAGATAGAGATCGACGGCTTCAAAACATTCAGCGACTTCAAACTTGAATTAGCACCTTTTCAGGTGCTTGTCGGCCCAAATGGATCGGGTAAAAGCAACCTCTTCGACGCCCTTCACCTGTTATCACGACTGGCAGAGTACGATTTACTCACAGCATTTCAAGGCTTGCAATGAACGGCGTAAAAGTCGCTCTACAGGCGACTTGGCATATCTTTCCGATGTCGGAAAGATACAAGAAAGGACGTAAAGCATGCAGGATCAGCCAAATTTTGTGAGTTCTCCTTTTGATGCTATCCGTCACGTAGACGGTGATCGTGAGTTCTGGATGGCACGCGAACTGTCTAAGCTCCTCGGATATAGTCAGTGGAAAAACTTTGAGCAGGTGATTGCTAAGGCAAAAATTGCGTGCGAGTTTAATGGTCATGCAGTAAACCAAGAATTTCATGAGATGAGGGAACATCAAAGGGATAGAGCAAGCCAACACCACACACTTCACGGTGGGACGCAAGGTCCGAGAGTTTATCATTAACGAATTGGGAGGCACACCACCAGAGCAATTGCCAATCCCAACAAAAAGCCTGAAGCAATTAGAAAAGGAAGAACAACTTCGTCTCAAACAGCAAAACCAACCGAGTCTTTTTGATCAGCCCAATGAAAAGGATGATAGATAAGAGAGGCGTATCTAATAATGCTATACTCCCATAGAACGCCCAATAATCTCCTTCATAATCTCATTCGTACCTGCATAAATGCTTTGTACTCTTGCATCCAAATATGCGCGTGCAACGGGGTATTCGAGCATGTAGCCGTAGCCGCCGTGTAGCTGAACGCACTGGTCCAGAACTTTCTTTTGTAACTCGGAGGTCCACCACTTTGCCATTGCCGCTGTTTCGGGTGTGAGAGTACGAGCGTTGAGTTCTTCGACGCAACGATCAACGAAGACACGCGCGATCTCGATCTCGGTCTTCATCTCCGCGAGTTTGAAGCGTGAGTTTTGGAAGCTTCCGATAGGTTGCCCGAAGGCTGTACGCTCTTTGCAGTACGCGAGCGTGCTTTCCAGCGCGACCTCACACGCAGCAACGGCACTCACACCAACGTGCAAACGCTCCTGTGCGAGTTGGCGCATGAGATAGTAGAAACCCTGTCCCTCTTCACCAAGCAGGTTACGGGCTGGCACCTCAACATTCTCAAATGAGAGTTCCGCCGTGTCCTGCGCCTTGAAACCCATCTTTTCGAGTTTGCGCCCACGTGTGAAACCCTCCATACCACGCTCGACTACCAGCAGACTGATGCCCTTATGTCGCTTCTCTGGTTCGGTCTTCGCCACCACAATCACGGCGTCGCTCAAAATGCCATTGGTGATGAACGTCTTCTGCCCGTTGAGCAGGTATGTGTCACCGTGTCGAATCGCGGTAGTACGTATCGCGGCAAGGTCGCTACCCGTATCGGGTTCGGTCATCGCAATAGCGGTAATTGTGCGCCCTGCACACATGTCGGGGAGCCAACGTCGCTTCTGCTCTTCGTTCGCATAGGCTAGAAAGTAGGGCAGCACGATATCGTTGTGCAGACCAATACCTGCTCCTGCGCTGGCAGCATAGACACGCGCGAATTCTTCTACGAGTATCATGCTATAGATGAAATCATGCACATCCGCACCACCACACTCCTCTGGCACAGACAGCCCCAGAAAGCCCTGCTCGCCCGCCTTCAACCACAGTTCACGGGAGACGATGCCATCCTTCTCCCACTGCTGATTGTAGGGTACGATTTCCTTTTCCACGAAATGGCGAAACGTGTCACGAAACAGAGTGTGTTCCTCGGTGAAGAGCGTGCGTTGCATGTGCGTGTGTCTCCCTGTTGGCTACGGGCAATATATTTGGAAAATGCTATTGTGGTAGTCATTATAACAGATTTTCCTTTCTATATCTGTAATATAGCTTGCTGTTTCCCTGAAAGAATACAGGTTATACTTCTTTCGCGCACCCCTCTACTTTTGATATGAAAACGGTTGTAGTTCAGAAAGG
>CAXUGH010000130.1:10854-13385 GCA_964250365.1 uncultured Ktedonobacteraceae bacterium | reverse complement strand
TGGCTTTCTCCTGTATTGTTCATGTAATCTACACCATCTCTGCACCAATTCTTAACCCCTTTTACACTCATTTGGACCTTTCTATGTGATATATTCCTCTTGTACTTCTCTTATGGCTTTTTATTTTCACCCTGATAAGATGAGAAAGGAATGAACGTTATGCAACGACGTACACACGTTGTTCGTGTCGTTATCCCCCTCCTGCTCGTGCTAGTTGCTATCTTCGCTGCTGCCTTCGGCGGTTTTGGGATAGGGCGTAGCCATGCCGCAACGATTGGGACAACGACTACCTCGGCCTTCGATGCTGCATCCAGAGAGACGGGTGTACCCGCGTCTCTTCTAAAGGCTATTTGCTACATGGAGGGCCGCCTGAGCAATCACGGCGGTACACCAAGCGTTGATGGTGGCTACAGTTGTATGCATCTTGTGCAAGGGAGTAACCCTACTACAAACGCACAGGACGAATCACCTGCGTTGGCACGTCATCATGTTATTTCAGCACAGGTCAACCGCGTCGATACGCTTGACAAGGCCGCTCAGGAACTAGGGGTTAGCACGCAATCTCTCAAAACAGATATGGCGACAAGCATTCGTGGTGGTGCCGTTATTCTGCGCGACGATGCTCTCTCCCTGTCAAAAAATCATACGTTACCAACATCGCTTGCAGGTTGGTATGGAGCGGTTGCGCTCTATAGCAATGCCTCAACGCGTTCAACCGCCACGCTCTATGCCGACGCGCTCTACAAAATTCTCAACACTGGTTTTAGTGCGACAAACGACACACACGAGATTGTAACGCTAGCTCCACAGGCTGTAACTGCCGATGTCAGTACAGCCGCAAGCGTAAAGGGGGTAGCGAGTCTTCCTACTGGATGTAGCAACGATGGCAAGACCGATTACCCCGGTGCCATCGATTGCATCCTCACCCCTACTAGCACCTATGACTGTAACGTTGTACCAAACAACGCACCCTGTAACTACGAGGATGCTAACCGTCCCACCGATTATCCGGTTAAATTCGTGGTCATTCATGATATCGAGGGCACGGCACAGGCAGCACTCAGCACCTTTCAGAACCCAATCAATAAAGTGAGCATTCACTACATCGTGGATACTGATGGCACGGTGTATCAAGTGGTGCATGACAAAGATATCGCCTATCACGCGGGTAACTACTGGTACAATCAGCGTGCTGTAGGTATCGAACACGCCGGTTTTGATGCGACGGGCTTCCAGTGGTACAACGCCACACAGTACCTTGCATCGGCAAAGCTCACCGCGTACCTGCTCCAGAAGTTCAATATTCCGCTGAGCCGTTCATCTATCATTGGACACGAAGACGTACCTGCACCGTATCTTGCAGTTGCGCCCAATCACGTTGATCCGGGTCCATACTGGCTGTGGGACTACTACTTCTCGCTCATTCACAAGCAGGGAATACCGTTCGCAACGAACAGTAGCAACCAGCATATCTTTGCCTTACATCCCGCGACCGACAAACATCCCTACAATAAGAATGGGACAGAGACACCTGCAAACTTCAACTTTTTCTACCTGTACAACGGACCAAGCACAGCATCTGGTCTCATTCCGACGGCGGATAGCACCGATATTACCGATGTTCGAGATAATGTTGGACCTGATGTGAGTTACTACTACATTGCGAAGGTCAAAGACCCGGCGGGTACGGGCGACACAATGTACGAAATCTGGTATGGCGAGGAGGACTCCACGCATTTCGCAACCGCGAAGTTGGCATGGTTAGCCGTACCACCAGATACAGCCACAAGAGGTCAAGGTACAGCAATTGCGTTGCTCGCCAATAGCACAGGCAATGCGGAGGTGTACGGCAGACCTGTCACAGACGAGAAGTATCACATCGGGGATGCGCCCATAAACTCGGTGTTTGTCTCGACCTACACTGTCATCGAGTACAATACCACCAACCAGTGGTACGAAATCGACTTCAACCATCGTCAAGCGTGGGTACCCGCCTCCGAAGTGACGATTGTGAACTCGTAGTTAGAAACATTCTATATATCTGTATGAGAGTGCATGCACTCTCATACAGATATATAGAATGTTCTCGTTATTTATTTGCGTCTGAGTAGCACCAAAATGATGATGATGATGACGATGACGACAAGATAAGGAATTTGGATACTCATAGCGAGAGTATTATTCACAACTTCAAGGCTCATAATCTATATCCTCTTTTCACAATTAGCTAGCTTATAGGTGACGGACGAATTCTCAGTAAGATAGAATGCCTCCCACTTCCACCTCTATCTACCATACCATATCTATAAAACGAATGGAACACAATTTAGGTTTTGGAAAAGAGGAGTTTTGGGGACATCCATGTATGTGCATGAGTGAGAAATGCTTGGGGAGATGAAAATGGGACTGAGAGGAATCGAACCTCCGACACAGCATTTAGGAAACGCTTGCTCTATCCACTGAGCTACAATCCCATCGTTTTTATAATATCACCAACGTCAAGGAGCTATCGAGAGTGAATGGCGGGGGGG
>CAXUGH010000130.1:9421-10844 GCA_964250365.1 uncultured Ktedonobacteraceae bacterium | reverse complement strand
CCCCGCCACCCCCCCCCCCCCACCCCCCCCCCCATCACTCTCGATAATTACTATCTCTCTTCTCCATTGAGGATTTTCACGTAGCTCCTGTATCTCCGCTCATCAATAGCACCATCCACGACAGCCGCACGCACGGCGCAACCTTCTTCATCGACGTGCATGCAGTCGGTGTATTCGCATTGACCGAGGTAGGGGCGGAACTCGACGAAGCACTCTGCGAGTTCGTCGGGGGCGACGTTCCAGGCGGCGAGGGCGCGAATACCGGCGGAGTCGGCGAGCCAGCCGCCGATTGAGAGCGGGTAGAGTTGTGAGCCGGTGGTGGTGTGCTTGCCCTTGCCTGTGACATCGCTCACGAGACCTGTGCGAAGTGCCATGCCAGGTTCGATGGCGTTCACAAGCGACGATTTGCCCACGCCTGATGGTCCGGTGAAGAGCGTGGTGTGGTCTTTGAGCAGTGACCGTAGATGGTCGATACCTTGTCCTGTTTCCGCACTTGTCCATAGCACAGTATAGCCAAGTTTGCTGTAGAGTTCGCTAGCATCTTCCACAGACGCCTCGTGCGGCAGGTCCGATTTGTTGAGGCAGATAAGGGCGTGTAGGTGTGCCGACTCACAGATGGTCAGGTAGCGGTCAAGCATGCCGAAGTGCGGCGATGGATACGCGATGGCAAAGACGAGTACGACCTGATCAAGATTGGCGAGCATCGTCTGTTGAATAACTTTTTTCGCGGTAGAGCCGGTATCCCGACGTGAGAGCGCACTCTGGCGTGGTAGTATCTCTTCGATCAGACCGTTTTCGGCGTCCAGGCGACGTAGCTTCACGCGGTCGCCAACAGAAAGGCGTGTGGGCGGGGGTGTCTCGTCGCTATCGTGATTCTGCATACGCTCCATGCGTTTTGCGTAGGTCGGGTCTTGTAGAATCTTATCATGTCGCACACGCGTTTTGCCAAACGCTTTCGCGGATTGAGCCTGTGCAAAGGCTTTCTTGAGTTTGCCGCGTAGCGTGCAGCGTAGAATGCCATCGTCGGTATGGACATCGTAGATGCCATGTGCGCCGTTCAGCACGACGCCTGTTAATGTGTCGGTCAATGGTTTCCCCTCCAGAGGAATAAAAAAACACGGTTTGTGCAATTTATTTCAATTGTTGCCTACCGTGCGGAGAAGGGGAAACGGAGAGAACTAGCCTATGAACGCTTAAAGAGTTTCCCAAGAGTTCTCAAGCAGGGTAGACAAGGTGCATACAAGCACAGTTGGTAGGATTCTATTGTGCTTTCCCATATAAACACCTCTTTTCACTGGCGTACCAGAATTTCTATAAGCAACTGTCATTCGTTGCATAGAGCATACTCGAACGGCTTGGTTTTGTCAATGGATGATGAAGGATAACATCAAGTATCGGGGGGGGGGTGGGCGGGCAGGGGCGG
>CAXUGH010000130.1:0-9411 GCA_964250365.1 uncultured Ktedonobacteraceae bacterium | reverse complement strand
CCCCCCCCCCCCCCCGATACTTGATGTTATCCCTGATATTTTTTCCACATATCTCTCGCCAACTCTTCCGCCTCGGCGTTGACACCGGAACGGGCGAAGTAGCGACAGACGCGAGCGATGTCACGAGCGAGCAGGGGAAACACATCGGTATTTTGACGCGGATCGACTGCTTGCGCGAAATCAATCAGGAGTACATTGCCTTGCCAGTACAGGATGTTGTATTCGGACAGGTCGCCGTGAATACGGTTGTGGGCAAGACATAGCTCGATGTTGTGTAGCACACGCTCGAAAAGGGCTGGTGCCTCCTCACGCGTCAACTTGACATCGCGCAATAGTGGCGCCGGTTCGCCCTCCTCGCCGATATATTCCATCAGCACGGCGTTACCTACGTGCGCTAGCGGTTGCGGTACGTCCGCTCCAGCATGATAGAGGAGGGTGTGCGTCTGAAACTCGAAGTCGATCCACGAAGAGACCTGAGCGGCACGTCCGCGTTCGCTTTTGAATGCATCGCGCTGATTACGGCGCGTCACATTGCCATCGAGGTCGCGTTGAGTGCGTCCAAGGCGATACACGGCGTCGTTTTTCAGGCTACGAAACATGCGTGGGCGATAAATCTTCGCCGCCGCGTGCGTCAATCCCGTCTTGGAATCGGCGATGCAACAGTAGACGGTGGCCTCTTTGCCGCTCTTGACGACGTGTACGACATCGGTAATCAGGTCTTGCTCATAGAAGTCTGTGAGCGACGAAAGTATCCATGACTCATCGCGCTTACCCGCAAGAAAGGTTGGGTTGAACGCGGCTTTGCTGAGTTCGTCGGACGTGAGCGTTTGCGATTGCAACCAGCGTTGCACGTCGGCATTGCTCTCGTAGCTCTCTTTTTTCTGTGCCTTTTTAGGGGTAACAGGGACTGATTTGGCCTTTTTGGGTTTGCGGTAGCGTTGCTCTTCCAACTCTTCGAGTTCAAGGTCGGTATATTTGCTCATGAAGTATCCTTTTTGTCGGTCCGTATGGATCGGTCGTTTCATAAGGTGAGGATGTCTTGAGCATAAAAAGACCACGAATGCGATGGTTACAGCATATACGTGGCTAGCGGCAGGAGGGAGTAAAAGGGAAGTAAGTGCAAGTTATAATGATGCACGGTTACGCCCGAAGAAACCTCGTTGCGGTAGCTGGAGTGTTGATATGCTCAGAGACGCTTGCGACCATGTAAGTTGTCATCTGTATATTATCTCCTTTCTCCATGTGGTTATGCGACAAGCGTACCATGAGTCGTCGTGGAAGTCAAGCTTTTAGGAAACAAACGTAAACTGTGCGGCCTCAGCTACTAGTGGCGAAACATCGTCTCTATAGACTTGTAGCCGTGCGATACGTTCATCGCTCCATCCACTTGCTTGCTGTGTTTGCGCGATAAGAGCGGCAAGGGCGAGTCTACGCAGTCGCTCGTCATTGTTGGTAGCAAGTGCCGTTTCAAGGTCAAACAAGTTGGCATCGGGGCGAGATGCCAAGTACTGAATGGCACTCTCTGCTCGTCCAAGCGCGTCAGCATGAAGTACCTCACGTAACTGTACCAACTCCTGCGTCACCTCTTCCCATGGTAGGCCATGTAGGATAATCCTGATACGTAACGAAACGGTAAGCGGGTCCGTGGCAAGAGTTGCCAGGATTGCACGCGTCGTAGGTAGCTGCCTGCGTCTGTCGGATAGAAGCGTAGACAAGAATTGTTCGATGACGATTTGTAATGCGCGACGATTTGTGAGCAAGCCACGTATTGCATTCCCGATAAGCGGTGCGTCGTTGCCTGTGTATGTGACAAACACCGCGTTTGCCGCCGAGGAGCATTCCTTTGGTAAAGGCGAAGCCATAGCCTGTAGCAGTGGTGCAAGCAATACATGGTCGGCATCTGTTACAGGGTAGGTTGTGCAACGTTGGAGTGTATCGAGTCGCACCTCTGGCTCTGGATGTATGAGTAGCTGTGCAAGTAATGCTGCCAATCGTTGCTGTACATGTAGTGTCATACCATCACTTGGAATATACACAACGCCTCTTGCGAGAGCAACGTCAGACGATTGAGACGCCAGCATTAGTGTATCCCACGTCTCGTTATGGTCCAGGAAAGACCAGAGGGCACGGAGTAAGGCAACGCGTACATCACGATGCAAATTTTGTTCATTCAATGCTAGCAGTTCGCGGTAGGCCGCGTCCGATGCAAGATCGCCAACCAAGCGCACAACCTCTTTCGCAACCGTTACCTGTCGTAGTGGAATGTTGCGTAAGATGCGGAGAGCCTCCGTTTGGGGCATTGCAAGCAACGAGTTACGTAGGCTATAGATGGCAACATGCGCTCTTTCATCGTTAAGAGCTTCAAGGAGTGTGGGTATGCCTTGTCCTGCATCCAATCTGCCGAGGAGACGTAGAGCGACATCGCGTACTGGTTGTCGTGCATCACTGGCGAAGCTGATAATGTGTGCTGGTGTAAGAAACGGCATCGCGGCAAGTTGATGGAGCGTATAAAGTAGTGTGTGCGTTGGTCTATGCGGGTCGTTTGCGACCTCTAATAATGCCTCCGCGAATATCGCTTGCTGTGTTGGCGTCCAACGCTGGAAACCATTGGAAAGCGGAAGCACGCTGCGAGTTTTCCCTGTACTAAATCTGCCCTCGTATGCATAACGCCCAAGAAACGGTGTAAGTAGGTCTTGCCGATGCCGATGCAGGTAAGTGTAGACAGGTTGTATCGTTATGCAGCTTTTATCGCTTGCCAGCAATGCCGGAACGAGGGTAATCAAGCGTTCAGGACGATGGGTAGAGAAGAGGCGTAGGATTGTGTCAGCCACACCAAAGAGGCGCGTCTGAAAAAGTAGTGGTTCAAGCGTATCCACCAACTCGTCGAAGACGCGTAATCGTCTCCCAAAAGCTTGTGCTATTGCCACCAGTTGTATCTCTTGTTCTCTTGCTTGCCACGCCTGAAATACAGGCACGAGTACGGGCGCGATTCTCCGTGTATCAGCATCAGAAAGGAAGGTATCGAGATGCGGGATATTTCCTCGTCCGCGCTCTCGATAGACTAGTGGAATTTGTGTCGCACTCCATGCAGGATGAAATGGGAGCAGGTGCATGACGATGCGTTCAATTGCCAGTGCTGCTGCTGTCGAAAGGTCAGAGGCATCGAGTGCATCACGAATAATCTGTGTGAGATCATTCAGATGCTGGTTCTGCCATATCCCCAGCGGTAAATCTGCAAGAGCGGTCAACATCTCACGCCGTACCGGGTCTTGCTCGTTGCGTCGGGCGCGGATGAGCGCGAGAGCATCGGGAAGATGATCGCGTTGGTAACGGGTTGCGGCGACAAGAGCGTGTAGGGTAGCACCGCGCAAATCTGCGTCGGGAGAGCGTAACGTGCTATCAAGCATTGCGCGAGCCTCTTCCCACGGCAAGAACGCCGCGTAGCGCAATCGCTCCATCGGACGTGTCGCCAGTACTGGTAACGCCATATTGCGGCGTCCCTCCTGTATACGTTGTGCTGTGGGTAATGCCGCCACAACCTCGTAAGCTAAAACACCTTCACTTGTACGCCAGCCGCGTTCACAGACGTTGTAAAGCGCGAGCCGTTGTTGTGGTGTGAGCTTGGAAAAGTGACGAAGGCTTGTTGCACCTGGAAAACGTGTAAATAGGGCTAGCAGATGATCAGTTGTGAGGCGTTGTATGACGTTATCAAAGCGAATAGGGTTCTGTACATCCGTTTGTAGCAGCATTTCAACAAACTCGTTCGGACGTTTTTGTGCCAGCTTTTGTACGTTCAGGCGAACCAGAGGTATGCCAGGCTGTACCGCCTGTACAAGTGATAGAGCTAGCTCGGGGAAAAAACGGCTCAAAATTGGCAATACGACGTTTACCCGTCTCAAATGTTCCTGGTCTACAATGTCTGTAGCATGAGTCTGTGCTGACAGTGATGCAACCGCAAGTGAGGGATGGAGGCGAGCCAAACGTCGCCAATCAGCTAGCTCGAACTGCTCTTGCACCCGTGCAAGATGCCGCGTTACCACCTCTTGCGAGCCGAAGGCAAGCAGCGTTTTTAGTATGGCGTCTTGATGTATTACCAGCATCTCAATATACATATTGATCGGCGTTTGTCGATGTTGCCTGTATAGATGACGAATCATCGCCTTTTTCATGTCGAGTGATACAGAATCGAGGGCAATTTGCGTTTCTGTATCACTACAATTCAATATAACTAGATTGAGGGCAAGTGAGCGCATGCTATATGATGAGTCTGCAAGAGCTTGTAACGGCATAGCAGTATCTCGACTCCCATAACATGATTGTAGAGCCAGGAGTCGTTGATATGTTGAGCCTTGCGCCAGTTGCCGAATTGTCTCTGCTATGCTCGCATCGTCATCTATCATGCGCCCTAATTCGACCATGCGGTACATACGTTGTGTGTATGTGAATTGCTCGAACTCTTGCAAAAGCAACTCCAGTGTCATACCTTGCGCTCCAATCTTCCTCATCATTGCGTATGGTTTCTTACTGCTTGTGTTTGCGTTATGATAATGGGGAAGATGCGATCTGTCAATGTGGATGTATCTTCGAGGCCAGAAGGGAAATAGTGGCAGTATACGTATTGCTGTCCAAAAAGTGTCAGATAGAAGACTTCTGCACACATATGCACCGAGTTATCCACAATGATTGTGGATAACTCGGTGCATATCTTTTGTATGACTCAGGCTTTGCGTCTCGGAAAAGTAAATGCTTTCCGCATTTCGGGTCCGAAGAGCGTTGCCAGGAAGAGGGCGGCGGGCGCAATGGTGGCGATGCCATCATGCTGCTGTAGTGCTTGCAGAATATTTTCCGCTGGCACTATTGGCACTACAAAGCCCGTCGTCGGCGAGAGCAGGGCGAAGGCGAACGGTACCAGGAAGGCGATACAGGCCAGCGTTTCGGGTGCGAGTCGCCTTCGTACTACAAACAGTACCATTGCCAGGAATGCAAGCGAGAAGAGAACAGGCGTGAGCGTCTGGATAGATGCGAATATCGCAAGGCTGGTTGCCTGTCGCAGCGTATGTACCGTTGCAAGGCTTGGCGTCGCTTGCCGCAGAAAGACAAACGGGTCGCCGAAGAGCGTGGTACAGCAGAGCATCCACACACCGATACCAAGCGCACCAAGCGTACCAAACGCGATTAAGTAGCTCTCGACCTGCGCCCGTGATTGACGTTTGAGCCAGCCAATAGCGACCATAAGCGCAAGCAGTGAGACAAACAGTGCCCAGCCGTCATAACAGGCTAATGTTGCAAGCAAACTGCATAGAGCCGTACCAATCAGCGACGAGAGGCTATTGCGGCGCGTCCAGAGCAAGAAGCAGCAACACGTCATAGTAAGCGTTGTAACGCACAGCCAATCGTTGAGCGAGAGCGTGTGCAGGAATACAAGCGTCGGATTGCATACAAAGAGGAGCGAGCCGAGAAAACTGGCGCGACTGTCCTGCGTAAGACAACGAGCGGCGACGAAGACGCACAGCGTCGAGAGCAAGTAACACAGCGCAGCTGGTATCATGATGCCAGTATGAAGCAAGGCATCGCCCCATACAAATGGCATGACCAGTAGATGCGTGAGAGGTAGCCACGCGCTCCAAGCCGCATTGAGCTGTAGTGTGCCTACCGTGAGCGTATGCGTCAACGTGGCATAGACGAATGAGCCGACGACGACACACCATGCCAGGAGCATTGTTGCGATAAACCAGGGGTCTTGATGTGTCGCGTGTTGTCCGCGCCGCAATACCTGTAGCTCTCTTGCTGTGAACGCCGGTTTATACTCATGGTTAATCGTGTTTAGCGCACGGCGCACCGATGGAAATTCAGCCGAGTTCAAACGGTGCCGCTGTGGTGCGGGTACTGCGACGCGGTTATGATGCTCAACGTGCTGATTTGCGTGCTGCTGGTGTAGAGCGATACCGTCTTTCTCAAGAATGGTTGAGACAGCCTCGGCATCGAGCAGGTGCAGGCCATGCTCCGTCTTCTCCCAGTAGTGCGGCTTCACGATAAGCTGATACAGGGCGATACAAGCTGCTGCACTCATTAGGAGCCAGTAGATGGGTATGAGCAACGTCCATTTTACCAGTGCATAGTGCTTGCGCCGAATACAGGCGAGCAGGTAGATGTACAGGTAGAAGAAATTGCCGACGACGAGGCAGACCGCGCCAATCGTGACAACTGGAGCTGGAAACAGCGACTCGTAAGCATTGCCGATAAATGGACGTAGTAGTTGCGAGACGATTAGGGCAAGCCACAGAAGAGGATTGATGAACAGTACCGCCGTTTTGCCGCCAATCATAAGCTGCATCGACAGAAATTCGCGTATACGAAACTCGCGTGCGTAGTGCCAGGGTTCGCGCATATGCACAAGATATGTTTGCATATAGCCTTTGATCCAGCGTGAACGTTGGCGTAACCAGTTCTTGGTACGCGAATTGGCCTCTTCATACGTGGTCGAGTCGAGGACAACGGTCTCCATCTTAAACCATGCCAGACGTAGACCGAGGTCACAATCTTCCGTGACATTGAAGGCATCCCAGCCGCCCAGTGCGCGAATCATCTGCGTCGGGAAGTGGTTCGAGGTGCCACCTAGTGGTAAAAGGAAATGCGCCTTTTGCAGTCCCGGCAGAATCAGGTCGAACCATAGCGAGTATTCGGCAGTAAACCAGCGTGTGAGCAGATTTTGATCGGGATTATAGAAGTTGAGCTTTGCCTGTACACAGGCTAGATTGGGACCGTGATTGGCGAAGGTCAGCACGGCCTTCTTGAGTTGTAGTGGATCAGGCACGTCTTCGGCATCGAAGATAACGACGTATTGCCCGATGGATTGAATCAATCCAAAGTTGCAAGCGCGTGGCTTTGTACGCGGATTGCCCTCCGGCACTGTGACGATCTCAAAGTGCGGTGGTAGATTCATGGATGCGATGGCGTCGCGCGTCTCGCTATCGTCCTCTTCCGTCAAGAACAGGATTTGCAGTTTGTCGGTCGGATAATCAAGTCCCTGCATCGCCTTAACAAACTGCGGCACGACGCGAGCCTCTTTATAGAGCGGACACAGAATGGTATACATAGGCCATTCCGCGTTTCGCAAAGCCTCTAAAACTCTGCCGTCAATCGTCTCCTCTGGCGAGTTGCGTACAACGCTCAGCGAAAGCGCGACATCGAGAATCAGGTGGAGCAGATAGGCGAGAGTGATAATCGTCATCGTGACGGTTAGAATCTGTCTACCAACGAAAATCATACCTACAATCCATGCTACGAGCAGAAGTGCAAATGTGATATATTGTTTATTCGTAATAACTTTGAGTGCGGAATACTTATAGCGAAACGGTGAGTATGCCTGCACGTTTTGCTTGCCCACAACCACCACCTGCGACGCGTTATGGGCATAGGTATCCGCGATTTGTTGCTCGCTGGCAGATTGCGAACGTTGCATCTGCTGCGAGAGCCACGTCCGATAGCGCGTTACCTGTTCATATAGATATGCATCTTGTTCCTCAACAGAACTATTGAGAGGCTTCTTTCCCTCTATTTGTTGCAAACTCATGTGTATTTCTCCAAATACTACTTTCATCCTCTTCCCACAACACTCATGTTCTTGAAAGAAACACTGTGTCCTACTCTCTTTTATCGGCATGAATAAGGAGTTTCTGTAATACACAATCAATTTTGCTCTGTTCCCCGTTGCCATTGGCAACGGGGAACAGAGCAAAATTGATTGTGTATTAAGAATTATGTGTTGGTGTCGATAGAAGAAAGTAGGAATGGTATTTGATTGAAAGGGAGAAGATATGTTCTGGTCACGTTTCTGGCGTATATGTGTGTTGGTTGGAGTATGGGCGGCTGCCGCTTATGTGGTGTCAAACTCGGTACTTGCCTTCTTTAGAAGGCGTCATGGCAGTATGCAAAATGCATCCGCTCTTTCGAGTGCCTCCTTATCTATAAAAGAAAGGCAGTTGGAGAATAAGAGGACGTTTCTATCGCCCAAAACGCAACGTAATGCTTTACTTGTTGTAGTTGCTTTACTGTTACTCGGCGTATTGGGGCAGACATTGTTCGCCGCTCATGTCCCGCTTCTGAATGGCTTATCATTGAATAATAGTGCGAATGCGAGTGGCGCGACGTTTGTGACGCAGGCACCTGCTAAGGCGGTAACGCGTACACAAACATTTGAAACGGGTATCGTGACTCCGCAATGGCAGCAGCAAACGGCCTATGGTCCGCAATGGCAGCAGAGCCTCTCAGATATTCAGACACAGACGGGGGCACGCTGGATCGAGCTGTCGTTGCTATTCTCACAGGCGACATCAACCTCGACAACGGTGCAAACAACGCAGAGTACGCCGCTGGTCTCGTCGTTCGCGGCAGGAGTACGCGCGGCACATGCGAAAGGTTTGCATGTCTTTGTGGTGCCGCTGATGGGTGTACGCGAAGTAGGCGGCTGGGCAGGTAGCATCCACCTGTCGTCACAGGCGCAAGAGCAGGCGTGGTTCGATAGTTACTGGAACACCTACAAGCCGTATGTAGAGGCAGCCGCCCAGGAAGGTGCAGACCAGATGGCGATTGCGACCGAGTGTGCATGGCTGCAACAGAATGTTCCAGCATCGATGTGGAATCAACTTATCGACCGCATTCATAGCGTTTTCAAAGGCACTTTGACCTATGACACCAACTGGTATCCCGTCAATCAAGCTATTCCTACATGGTTTGAGAACGCGCACATCAGCATGATTGGTGTGTCCTCGTACATTCCACTGATCGATGTTTCAAAACGTGTTGATCCCAAAGACATGATCGCTTTATGGAAGCAGAGAGTGCAATCCGTTCTCGATACAATCTCGGCGCATTGTGGCAAGCCCGTCCTCATCTCCGAAATTGGCTATCGTGATAGTGCCGATGCCCTCTATCACTCATGGGAGCAAAACAGCAATACACCTGTTGACGCGGCGGAACAGGCGGGTGCATATGAGGCGGCACTAGAGAACGCGCTGTCAGACAAGCGTATTGCAGGAATATTCTTCTGGGGCTGGGAAGATGTTGGTATGTTCACGCTCAAGGGACAAAGCATGACTACCGCCGTTCTGTACAAATGGTATAGCTCGGCATCGTAAACATGTTGTATAAACAAAATGAACGTGTCGCATATGCGACACGTTCATTTTGTTTATACATATACCCTCGCCTCGGTTGCCTTGAAGGTTGCATAGATGATTGAGCCTTCATGCAGATTGAGGCGTGTCGCTGATGCCTCGGTAATCTCAGCGGTGAGCGGAGGTATCGACGCGTCGATGAGCAAGCTTACGCGTAAAATTCCCTCTTGCTGGAATGATGTCGTTCCGCCGACGCGTACCATCTGGATAATCTCGCCACGAAAGGTGTTGCGTG
>CAXUGH010000129.1:0-13468 GCA_964250365.1 uncultured Ktedonobacteraceae bacterium | reverse complement strand
CCTTCGGGGCAGCTGGCTGGGCCGCTGACAACCAGCGGAGAACAATTCCAGCGTCCGTTCGCCGCGCTAACCACACATTTCCGGCACGACGCGGCCCCTGACCGCCGCCTCAGCGTAGGCATGGGGGCCGCAAAGCGGGTACGGTTAGACCTGTACGGAAGCTGGTGCGCGCCGCGCTCGCCAAGGCCGGCAAGCCAGGGGCGACGATCCCGTTTGGAGCGGTGGGCCCCTCACCCCCACCCCGCGTCCGCTAAAAATCGGTCCCTACCAGTTGCGGTATCGATGCCCCTCCGCGTTTATACCTCGGTTGTGGCTTAACACGCATCTCGGTAATCGCATCGCGCAATGGTGGAAGCACATTGACGAGCGCAAAGAAGCGGTCACGAAGCCATGTGCCTGTATACGTGGTTGTCATCACTACATTTCCAAGCAGTGATGAGAAGAGAATCATTTCTTTGACGTGAGGATAGCGTTCGGTATGGTAGGTTTCTAGCAGGTGAGGTGAAGCTTGTCCTTGCAGGACGAGTTGTAGTTTCCAGCACAGATTGTGGGCGTCACGGAGGCCGCTATTCATGCCTTGACCACCGAATGGTGGCATGAGGTGGGCGGCATCACCTAACAGAAATACGCGTCCTTGCACGAATCTTTGAGCGATTACGGCGCGAAAGGTGTAGATTGTCTTGCGGATGATGACGGGTTTGTGCTGCTGGACAGTGTTATGCAGAAAGGGATGAGACGCCCTTGCTTGTCGAATTAAGTTATGAATAGTGGCATCATTGAGCAAGTTTTCGCCGTTTTCTCCTGGCAGCAACATAAATTCCCAACGCCGTGCATTATGTGGAGCGGGCACAGATACGGCTGGTCTCTGGTAGTTGCAAAAGAAGGTGGCAGCGGTTGAGGTGTCGTCATCATTAAGCGTATCGACAACGAGCCAGCGTTGTCGCGTATCCGTTTCACGCTTCTTGTGCAGCCGCAAACGTGGTAGGAGCGTTGGCTTTTCCATAGCAATATTCAACATATGACGAATAGGGCTTTTGCCGCCATCGCATGCTAGCAGGTAGGTGCATTGTATGAGATATTGTATACCATCAGAAGTGCGAACAGTGAGCGTTACGTTGTCTTTGTTCTGCACACCTGTCTCTACGGTGTGCTGAAAACGAACCTCGACATGGGGAAAGCGTGCGAGTCCTTGCAGCAGTGCCTCCTCGAAGGCTGGTTGATCAAAGGTCGATATAAGGGGAAAGCCGTTTCTCTGGTGCGTAGGGGCGACTTTTGCGAAGAGATGCCGCGCCGAGACATAGTGCGCCTCTATATTCGGGACAACATGCTTGACTATCTCGTTGTATAGTCCCATCGCTTGACACACGCGCAAGCCTTCATCATCTATCGAAATTGCTTTGGGGCAATCGCTCAAACTCGCGTTGCGTTCAAGTACCAACGTCTCGATGCCAGCCTGTCCTAAGAGATTGGCGGCGGCAAGGCCAGTTGGTCCGGCACCAACGATGACGACAGGTATAAAAGTTGTGCTTGCTTGAGCGTTATCTTGCATGTGTCATTTACTCTACTCAGAGACATGTTTAAGAGCTACTACGATGTTCGCGCCACCAATCGCACGCCCACCAAGCAATACCGCTTGCTTGTGTTGCACAAGTAGTCGTGCCTCGTCGCAGACCATATCCAAGCCATAGCGCGGGTCAAGATGCTCACAGTTAATGGTTGGAGGGATGAGATGGTGCCGCAGAGCCATGAACGCGGTTACAGCATCTAACGCACCTGCCGCTGCATAGCCATGACCAATCATGGTACGCGGTACGCTTACGGGAAGCGTGTCGAGGTCTGAGCCAAAGACCATTTGTAGTGCCTCGACCTCGCCTGCGTCGGAATAGGACATGGCGCGACCATCGAGGCTGAAGTAGGCAATATCTCTTGTTTGTAGCTGGCTGTTCTCCATTGCTATGCGTATGGCACGAGCGTATTGCGTCCCGTTCGATGAAGGTGGTAGGAGGCCGTGAGCATCGTTGGTCTGTCCATAGCCGCCAATCTCGCCATAGATGGTGGCTCCGCGTTGCCGCGCGTGTTCGTACTCTTCGAGAATGCAGATACCTGCGCCCTCCGCTACCAGCAACCCTTTCGCGCGACGGTCAAAGGGTCGATAGGCTGTTAGGTCATCTCCTGCTGCGAAATCATCGCTGTATCCCAGTACAAACAGAATCAAAGGATGAATCATCGCCTCACAACCACCTGTAATAATTACCTCTGCATCGCCACGTCGAATAGCTCCATAGGCGATACAAAGCGCGTCGAGTCCTCCAATGGCATCATTCACAGGCGTTTTGCTATAGCCCTGTACGCCAAATTGGATCGCTGTTTGGCCCACGTTTGCCACCTGCAACCACGCTATCGCGGTATAGGCACTCATAGAGCGTGGTCCTCGCATGTGTAACGCCGCCAACTCTCGCGCTCCGTATTCCACACCGCCGAGCGTGTTGGCGATTACCGCGCCGACACGTTCGGGGTCTTCCTCTGAGAGAAGAAGGGACGCATCCTGTAACGCCTCCTGCACAGCGGGTAGAACGAGGTGCGTCATGCGGTCGGTACGATTGACTAGCTTGCGGTCGAGATAGTTCTGAACCTCGAAATCGCTGACCTCGCCCGCTACACGTATGCGGAGATCATCTGTTGCGAAGCGTGAAATTGGCTGTACACCTGACATACCTTTACTTGTCGCATCCCAAAAAGCCTCTTTGCCGATTCCATTCGCCGCCACCACTCCCAATCCCGTAACCACAACACGTCTATTTTTCTCTTTCGTCATATATCTTTTCCTATGAATGCAGAATTACGTTACATAGTGTGATTTAAGAGAGTCACTGTATTATATCCTTATTTGTGGCTGATTGCTTGTTAGCTCGGCTGTAGGGGCCATAATTCATTACGCCCTCGTACACATCGATCCCGTGTCCCATCCATGACTTCCGTTCCTCAATTACAGCCAACATTGTGCATGGCAAAGAGGGCGTAATGAATTATGGCCCCTACGCCTGATATCCCTTCGCAATGTTCATAATCAGGCACCTACGTTTCCATCATAATGAGCATCGAGCCACTCTGGGCGTGCGAGAATAAGTGCGCTATTGACGCCGCCGAAGCCGCTGGAATGCGTGAGTGCCAACTCTACAGACGCCTCTCGTGCTGTAAGCGGCACATAATCGAGATCACAACGCGGATCGGGCATGTTCAGGTTCAGCGTGGGCGGTATCATCTGGTGTTCCAGGATAAGTGCGGTGATAATCGCCTCTATAGCACTTGCTGCTCCCTGTGTATGACCGATAATCGACTTGGTTGAGCTTATCGGTATGCGATAGGCGGCATTCCCAAAAACAGCTTTGTAAGCCGCCGTTTCCGCTGAATCGTTCGCGGGTGTTGAGCTACCATGCGAATTGATGTAGTCCAGTTGCTCACCTGAGATATTCGCGTCTTTCAATACTGTTGCGAGCAGAGATTGAAGTGGTGCTCCGTCGGGGGGAAGGGCCGTCATATGATGGGCGTTATTATTCGAGGCGAACGCAATCACCTCCGCATAGATGTGGGCATCGCGTGCAAGTGCCTGTTCGCGCTCCTCTAATACAACTACGCCCGCACCCTCCGCCATTACGAAGCCGTCGCGGTCAATACTATACGGACGCGATGCTGCTTCGGGCGCGTCGTTACGTGTGCTTAACGCGCCCATCACCGCGAAAACGTTCAGGCCGAGCGGCGAAATCGTGGAGTCGCTTCCTCCTGCGAGCATACGGTCCGCACGTCCCTCACGAATAGCCCATACCGCCTCGCCTATCGCATCGGCACCGGCGGAACAGCCCGTTGCGATTACCGTGCTGGGACCGTGCAGTTGATGATGAGCCGCGATAGCTGAGATCGAGGCATGCGTCAGAAATAGCGACGCTGGCACAAAATCTCTCTCGCTACGTGGCGCGTGTGTTCCTTTGTCTGTTGACTGCAACCAGAACTTTTCTCCCTCTTCGAGATAAGCCATCGCCGTACCCATGTAGACGCCCATACGGTCTCGCTCATCTTCGTTCAACGTGAGATTGGCATCGTCCATCGCAAGATTTGCGGCGGCAATTGCAAACTGCGTTCCGCGATCCATATAGGTGCATTCCAGTTGTGTTAGCCCCAATACTTCTGGCTCGAAATCGAGTACCTCACCCGCTATGCGCGTTGTAAGAGCGTGTGCATCGAAGCGTGTTATGGCACGAATACCTGATTGTCCAGCGATGTTCGCTTGCCAGAAGGTATTTTTGCCGACTCCGTTGGGAGCAACAACACCGAGACCTGTGATTACAACGCGTCTTTGCATCTCTTTCTCCTTTTACCTCTCTTATAAGAATGAAACCGAGAAATCGCGTCCTGTTGGCATTTTTTCCGCCTCCAGGGACACGCTCTCTCGGTCCCTAACACGGTTTAGCTGTATAAAAAGGTGATTTTACGTCAATTCCCTAGCGGCGCACATCCTTTCGTTTCAGAGCGAACGCGATGAGAAGCGCAAGCCCAAGAATGATAGCACCGAGTGCAGCCCACGATAATACAAGACGACTGATAGCATCGTGCTGAGTATAGATGGAGAAGAGCCTGCCATGATAGGTCGGGTCATCTCCGAACAGTTTGTCACCGCCAATTTTATCGGCATGCAACCCTACGGTTGTACCCACAGCAGCCATTGCCCAACGCGTCGGAAAGAAGACCGCCAGTATCTGTAGCACGTAGTCCTTGAGTGGTATCTCGACACCTGCGAAGATGACCTCTGGAATAAGCACAAACGGCAACAGGCTATTCGCGGTATCTTCGTTGGCGGCGAAGGCCGATACTGCAAGACCAATCATCAATCCCGATAGACTACACAGTACAACTGTGATGTACGTTTCAAGCAGGACGGGTAAGAAAACACCGTTTGCGAATGGCTCAAACGCGTTCACAATCAGAATGAGAGCGGCACTCTGAAGAAGGGCGAATAGAGCCAGCATCAGTATCTTCGCCAGCATGTAGGGCACGAGGCCGAGGTTGACAGCGCGTTCACGGCGATAGATGGACGACTCTTTGACAATCTCGCGTGTGCCATTGATACAACCGAGTACGACGGCGACGAAGACGATGATGAACAGTGTACGCTGAGCACTGATGTTGCCAGGGACGATGAAATCTTGTAACGCTTTATCGACGCCGCCGTGCTTTCTAGCATATGCAGTGCCGTTCGTATTAGTGGTACCGTCAATATTCTTGACACCATTGGTATTTGATGTCAGGTACGCCTTGATCGCATCGCAGTGAACGGTGTCGCCATCCTTCGCGCCCTTTGGCTTGACGATACCGATAACACCGCTGGGATTCGTCTGCGTCACAAATGTAGAGTCGATACGTTGCGGCATGCACTGAATAATCTGATTGGAATTGAACAGACCTGTGCCTACCTCAAAGTACACGAGCAGCATCAGGAATAGCACAATCACGGGTGCCTGTAGCAGCAGCACAACCAGATTTGCTTTATCGTTCTTCAGCAATTCAAGATTGCGCTGAAACAGGAGCATAAATTGCGTGAATGGATTGCCACGCTTCACACGCTTTTTTGTGACCGTTGCCGCTTTGCCCGACGCACCATTTTGCTTGGACTGGCTCTCCGTCATTGGCTCGACCACGTATTTCCTGTACTCTTCCGAGTTCTTGAAACGTGCCTCAGCCTCTTCTGGAATACGCTTGTTCTCCTCGGTTGGTTCCAGCCCTGTATAGATTTCCGCGAAGTCGTCTTTGCCGAAGTAGGTATTGGCTTGGGCGGGCGGTCCGAAGTACGCGAGGCGTCCACCCGCACACAGGAAACATACATAGTCGCACGTTTTAATATTGTTCGTGGCGTGTGTTACTAATACTACGGTATGACCCGCATCAGCGAGCTTACGCAGGAGCAGCATCATACGACGGTCCAGACCAGGGTCAAGTCCAGACGTTGGCTCATCCAGGAAGAAGACGCTTGGATTGGCGAGTAGCTCTAGCGCAATCGAGACACGCTTTCTTTGTCCGCCCGAAAGCTTTCTCACCAGCAGCGAACGGCGCGATGTCATCTCCACATCTTCCAGAACTTCGTTGATGCGTTGCTGAATCTGGTTGTGTGAAAAGTCACTTGGAAGGCGCATCTTGGCGGCATAGTATAGCGCACGCTCGACCGTCAAATCCTTGTGAACGATGTCGTCCTGTGGCACATAGCCAAGCTGAGTGCTGAACGCGGGAATGTTGCGGTAGTAGTCCTGCCCGTTATAGAGAACCTGTCCCTCGTGAGCGGGACGTAGACCGTTCAACGCATCCATCAATGTTGATTTGCCAGCACCAGAGCCGCCAACAATGGCGACAAATTTGCGGGGTGGAATGCAGAGCGAGATGTTGTCGAGTAGCGTGACGTTGTTGTTGCCATATTTTTTCAGGTTGTGCGCTTCGAGACGAATAAAATTGCTTTCGTCGTATTGTGTTAGCTTCGTCCCCTCATAGATGAGTCGATAGGGACCGATGCGGATTGAATCGCCAAGCTTGAGTAACTGGTCCGCAGTACGCTGATTATTGACATAGACGTGATTGGTACTGTGCTGGTCGGCGATACGATACGTGCCGCCCTCCTGTGTGAGTAGGGCATGATAGCCGGATACCTGTGGATGTGGTAACACAACCTTATTGCTTGGACTACGACCAATCGTCAATTCTTTGACATTCCTCAGCGGAATATCCTGTACAGGAGGAGCCACCTCTTCCTGTATACCTGCACCATCATCGTAGGTGAGCGAGATTAACGTTCCCTGCTCGTTGCCGACGCGGAAGATATCACCAGGAGCGAGCGTATGTTCCCAGTGTTCGTGCCCAAGAATCCTCAGTCCTTTATAGAGCAGACCATTGACCGTTTTCGGACGCGATGGATGAGGGTGAATCAGCACAATGTCGTTGCCGCGACGCTCGAACAGAAGGTGTTGCGACGAGATAATCGGATAGGGGACATTGATATCGTTATGAATGTTGTTGTTGGGATTATCCTTGCCCAGACTCATGCGCGGCTTATCAAGCTGAAACGTTTGTTTAGTGTTATCAATATTTGTGCTGATAATAAGCAACGGCCCGTTTATGCCATCATGAGATGAACTCAGCACTGTGCCGCTTGGTGATATCTGTCCAGTTATACCCTGTAAATTGAGCGGTGGTGTTGGTCGACTTTGTGGTAGCGTTGCGTTATTAGCAGGTATTGGTTGCGATGCTGGCGGAAAATAATGTTGTTGTGGCGGAAGAACGATTTGCTGTTGCTGCTGGAAAGGTGCCGCTGCGGGTACGTGCCTTACCGCTGGTTGTTTGAGAAAGACAAAGGTCGTATCTTGCCCTAGCCCGATGAGCGTATTGTCTTGAAGAATTGCTTGCTGTACATGTTGGTTGTTAATCGTGACGATATTTGACTGTGGATGCCTTTCCACACTCCACACGCCATTATTGTGCAAAATGCGAATATGTTTGCGCGAAACCTGTAAATCGTCCTTGATGATAATGTCGTTGGTCGCATCGCGTCCAATAGTTGTGATCGAGCCTTTTAGCGGGAATGTGCTACCTGTGAGCGGCCCTCGTGTAAAGCGAATTGATCCTACGTTTGCGTCGTCCATTGCGCCCCCTGCTTAAAAAATGTAGTAGTGTATTATACCCTTCTCTACTATGTCTCTCTCGTGTTTTTGTTGATAGGTAAAGGTCAACCATACTCTATAGTCCAGTATGCTTCACTTTCTTTTTCCTGTCAAGCTAAAGATAGACATACCGGGCATCGTGTGAAGTATTACCATGTAGACGCTGATGAGTGCTGTTTGTACCAGTGAAATTTTTCACTCTCTCGCTGTGAGAAATTGCATTATCAGTCGATTGACGATATCGGATTGGGCGTACATAAAAAAGCGGTCTCCGCCATGTACGACGTGATAACCAGCGCAATTCGGCAGGTGTTTGGCGAGCCAATGCGTCTTGGGTTCGGGGGTGAGGCGATCATCGGTGCGGTTGAGGACGAGCGTGGGCATAGTCAGAGGAGCAAGCCGCTCGTAGAAATTGACATTGTGAATCACTGGTAGCACTGAGAACTTATAGACGGCGGGCCAGAAGGCAATCTTGCTAAACTGCTTCGCAACGAGGTAGTGCGGCATGGCGGGAAACGTGGTGTTGCGAGGGCTACGCGCCGTTGCGTAGTTCGCCACAATGTTGCTTAACAGACGTGGCGGAAGAATAGACTCTATGGGCAAGCGAATAAACAGGTCATGTAGTATCCAGATAAGTGGGTGTGGAGCAATCACATAGTCCGGTCCCTGCACCAGTATCGTCAGCGAGCGGCAACGTTGTGGATAGCGAATGGCGAACTCCAACAGCACTATCGCCGCGTCGCCATGCCCAACCAGATCGACGCGTTCCAGGTTGAGGCTATCCAGCACTCGATGTAGCTCCTCCGCGCGTTCAGGAGCAGTCACGGGAACAGTACGTGACTCGTGACGACGATAAAAAATAACGCGCCTCGTCTGGCTCAACTCCTGTATCTGGTGGCTGTACACCCAATCCAGATGCTCAAGAATGGGGACAAACACCAGCGGCTCCCCCGTACCAATGTCGATAACTGGCTTATCCTCGTCGCCAACCGCCCTACGTTGCCAGCGTGAGTCGAGATAATCTATATCAGCCTGTAACGTTGCCTCGTCAATCCATGTTTGGGGGAAAGTGGTCGAAATACTCACTGCTATACTCCTAATAAAATAAGTATGGTTATGACGTATTCTATCATCTCATTACCTGACTCCTATTGCGGTGACATTTTGTGCCTCCAAAATGAATATGTAGTAGAAGCTTTCCTATTCCGAATGCCAGGAGGCAAAAAATTATTGCATGAAGAACGAAAGATATTCCATAACATGCTAACACACTCTACAACGGAAATAGCTAATAACAAATCTCAATTGATGAAGTCTATTCAAGATAACATACAACCTTTGCTCAGTACGCTTCGAGCGTATGTACAACGCTTTGGCCTTGCATCAGGAGCAGAGGTACAAGAGGTTGCCCTTGAGGTCTTGCAAGAGACCGTTGTCGAGGCACTCGACAACGCAGATAGGTTTATTTCCGCTAAATCACCGATGGCATGGCTTTTAGGAATCGCGGTCAATGTCATCAAGCGCAAAAGAGTCGAAAAGGCGAAACGCTATCAGCGGGAACTGCTCTTCTCACGTCTCGCCGAACGCTATCCAGAACTGAGCGATGAGAGCGACCTGCTCGACCAGCTTGTTCCACCCTCATCTGTAGGAACGGAGCAGACGTTTGTCGCCAACGAGCAGGCGCAGACGTTGCTCTCACTTGTTCCAGCAGAAGATCAAGAGATATTGCGTCTAGTGATTCTCGAAGACATTGGGCGAGAGAGTCTGGCGCAACGTTTAGGTATTCCACCCGGAACGGCACGCATGCGCCTACATCGCGCTCTACGTCGGTTACGCTCAGCATGGCAAACAATGCTTCTGAAAGGAGAAAGCAATGAGTAACTTCCCGACTCCGTATGAACAACGCTATACGCAAGCTCTACATCATTACGAGGCCGCTTTGGATCGCGGCGAAATCGAAACTGTAGCGGCGATCTTACGCGATGCAGAGCAAGACTCGCATTTAGAACAGCTTTTGCTGAATGCCAATAGGCTCTATCAGCGGAAAAACTCCATTACCGTTTCGCGCATTGAAGTTAAGCAGGCACAAGCTCTGCTTCTCACTACATTCGCCTCTCACGAGAGCGAAGAGTTTCAGGAAGACACTCACATGTATTCCTCCGAGAAGCTTCCTGTACCAGTAAATAGCCATATCAGCACACAAAAAGGTAGGATGACATCAATGTCAGACACAATTGTATCAAAACCACGAAAACCACGAGGAACTACGAGACGCTTACATCGCATAAGCGGATACATTCAAACATTGGCGGCAGTACTTATCGTAGGTTTACTCATCAGTGGATTTGCTCTGCTGTTTGCTTCGCGCCACAATACAACAACAGGCTCAGGCACTCCTAGCAGTGGACATGCGACGCCCTCACACTCCATTCTTGTCACGAGTACCGAGGATGGCACGATCTATGGAACGCGACCCGATACGGGTGAGGTGATATGGCACTATTCAATTGGAAAAAGCATTGTCAACGACTTCTCTGCCTTGACCATGAATGGACAGGTTGTATACTTCGCAGCTAAGGATCAGTTGTATGCCCTGCGTGTCACCAATGGGACACTCCTATGGCATAAAAGCCTTCCTGTTCCCAAATCAGAATTGACAAACTATAACAAGATTGTTGTTGATCAGGGCGTTGTCTTTCTTAGTGGTCAGGCATATGGCGTTGGACTCCCTGGTGGTGTTCTATATGCGTTGCGAGAGCGCGATGGAGCCATCCTATGGCAATACATGAGCGGTCCAAATTCTCTATTAGCTGAACACAACGGAGTGGTCTACGCAGAAAGAGTGCTAGATGATCAAGGAAATCTAGCGATACAGGCGTTACGTGGGCGCGATGGAAAATACCTCTGGCACTATGATACTCAGGTCATATCGGTTGTAGCGGATGATACAACTTTATATGTCTATGCTGCTCATCCTTTGAATGTTCCAGGCGAGATTCCTGGAAGTAAGAAGCAGGATAAAACTCTGCTTGCCCTAAATACAAACGGTGTGTTACTTTGGTCAAGGCCAGTAGCGAGCAACAGCGCAAGACCTATTATTATGGCGCAAGGTGTGATAATTATGGGTCAGATGGGCGAAGACGTGAACGCTCAGCAATTATGTGCATACCAAATAAAGAACGGCTCACAAATGTGGTGTATGCAAAACGGAACTCAGAACGCTCCTGCTGATTTGTCTCTCTACGTGGTGATGAATAACACTGTATATGCTAACTACTCAACCTCATTTACTGCTGATACAGGGCGTATCGATGCACGAAATTTGAGCGATGGAACTCTTCGCTGGTCTACAAGTTCTCTCTCAAAACACGGCTTGGATAGTCTTGTTGCTACTGACAAAACAGTGTATGTTCTAACGGACCACAAAGTCTACGCGCTAGATGCAGCTAATGGTCACGTCCACTGGCAGTTGTCGAACAGCGCAAGCACGTTTACGAGTCTTGCAGTTGGTTCCTGGTAATTAACGGGTAGGGGTCTAATTCATTACACCCTGTAGGCGACGCATCATTTCGGAGGCTGTGTAGGCATTGTTTAACCCCCTCTGGCAGAGTGCATTACCAACAGGGTGCAATGAATTAGACCCCTACACGCGATCAAAGAACGCTCTAGTATCTCCATGCCAGACGCGGAACGCTTCAGATATACGCGGCTTATGACTAGGGTCGATGTCTTGTGGCAAATCGTGTTCAGAGAACCATTGTACATCTTTGACTTCATGCGCGTGTGATGCTTGATCGATCACCTCAACGTTAGATAGGGGGCGGCACAAAAACGAGAATTGGTATAATTGATAGAACGAGGGCGTACCACAGTAGCGCGAGTCATAGACGCCTATCAGCGTGACTGGCTCGCATGTGACTCCTGTTTCTTCCAGGACTTCGCGCACTACGCCCTCTGCTGGCGTCTCCCCGACCTCCAAGCCCCCTCCCGGCATCGCCCACAAGCCATTATCTGCTCTGCGAATAAGCAATATTCTGCCTGCATCGTCAATGACTGCGCCATCACCAGCACTAAAGGGCGATGGCTGCACAAAAAGTTTTGCTCGTAGCGGCTCAAGTTCCTCAAGTGGTCGTGCTGATGCCAGAGCTAATAGCTCTACCGTAACATCTTGTGTTCTCCGCCATCGGTTCTGCTCGTAGGAATTCGTAGTGAAGTGCAGACCCTCAGCCACGCAATCACGCAAAATATCGGCGCACAAAGCAAGCTTTTGAGCTAATGTTTGGGGAGGGATGTTGTTATTTGTTGTCAAAATTTTCTTTCTCTTTCCAAATAGTGATTGCTAGTTTGGGCATGACATGGCAAGCCCTGTCACTACTATATGCTGTTTTCACTGCTTCTACGTGTATAGTAGTGACAGGGCTTGCCCCTGTCATGTCTGTCATGCCGCCTCATGTTCCCTAATTCATCATATCCGAGTGTTCGAGCAGCATCAACTCCACCTCAAGCTGCGCCACCTCAAAACTATTCCCATAACTGGTTGCCTTGAGATCGCGGTACAATTGCGCCACGCGTGCAATGTTCACCCACGACTCGATAGCCCCGAACACCGAGAGCGCATCCATCGCCAGCGCAGTCGCCCTTGGATACTCTTCCTTGTCGAAGTACGCCTTCGCTCGCTGAATATTGATGAACGCACCTCGCTGAAATTTTTTTCAGTACATAAAGATTTTTCCGTAACCTTTCAGGTATGATTGCTTCTGATGCAAACCCAAAGAAACGGCACTTCACTAAAAAGTATGCATTATAGATATTGAAGTGTCAAGCAGACGGTGAAAAGGAGTAAGAAATATCATGCGACGAAGAATCGACGAGATAGATACACAACCACTACTTGCATTAGAAGCACTACAGAAACGGCGACAGAAGCCAACGTTAGCGCAATTGCGTCAAAGAGCAGGTATGACCCAGTTTGAGGTGGCACGAGCCGCAAACGTGCGTTTCTGTCGTGTGAATTGGATTGAGCGCGGCATCGGCTCCCCGTGGCTAGATGTCAATCGAGTATTATTTGTGCTGAGCCGGAAGCTAGGCCAAACCTACCGTGTAGAGGATATCATCGGCGTAAAGATACAGGCACAAAATAACCTTTGGGTATGGAGTATCGGATGAGTAGACGACAGTAGAGGTATACAAAATGATACGGTGGAAACTCAAACAGGTAATCGAGGAAAAAGGCTTAACCATGAATCAGGTCGCTACGCTCTCTGGCGTGTCGTACAGCACAATCAGAAAGTTATGCAGTAACCCACGACAATATGCTATGGTGCATACACTCTCTAAACTCGCTGATGCGCTAGAGGTGTCGTATGCAGAGCTAATTGGAAGAGAAGATGTTTAAACATCCAGAATTGGTATTTACCGAAAAATATTGTAGGGGCAATAATTCATTTCTTCCCCCTTGCTTTTCCCCATCTTTTCAAGTACACTATCCTCATAGACCTCACGGTGAGCATTCCTTCTCATCATCTTTCTCCCTCTTAACCAACAACAATCGGTAATGATGGTAATAATGGTAATGATTTCCTCTCACACACGCTCTCACCACCCTTCGACCACCCTATCCCAAAATTCAGATACGGTAATGATGGTAATAATCACTCCCCTTATCGCTACATCTGGAGATGGATGTTGCTATTCGTTGTCCTACTTTTCCCCGCTTTCCAATAGTGATTGTGTAATTTTACCATTTGCTACGATTGCACTCTTGCCGCTACTCG
>CAXUGH010000128.1:0-13540 GCA_964250365.1 uncultured Ktedonobacteraceae bacterium | reverse complement strand
GTTCTTAGCCGCGATCAGTCGTTTGCGCTATCGACGGCGAACACGAACAATGCACAATGTTATGAGCAACCGAAACTGTAAAAAGCAACCCAACTATTGACACGCATGCTTTTTGACACGTATACTAGATTTGCCATATACACTTATCAGAATTTTTGGCGTAAATACAGTGTTTGTATTTACGACTCCTATGTTATCGTTTTTGTAGGATTCTTCTGTGCCGTGTGTGCATGGAATGTTGTGGGAAGATTGTAGAAGAGAAATTATCTATGGAACAAGCTGCTATTCTGAATATTACGCGTACCGATGCGCTCTATCGTTTTCGTCTTGATCTTCCCGATAGTTCGACTTCCATAGGTCAGGACTACACTACTGAGATTACCGCCGAGATACGCGAGCGGTTGCGTCGCGCTCTACAAACGGCGGCGCAGTCGATGCAAACGTTAGCACAGGCCGAGACGAAACGCCAGACCGTCAAGCTCGGCACGGTCAACGATGCTCTGCTGACGCTGGGACGTTTCCTCTTCGACACACTATTGCCAACGCCAGTACAGGAAATGGTACGCTACCTGGATTCCGCGCTGATTCTCAATACGAACACCCCCGATATTCCGTGGGAACTGCTCTATGACTTCCAGGCGAAACCTGCACGTTATATTTCACACTCCATCGCCCTGGGACGCGTCGCACATAATGGACGCGATTCTCTTCATCGCGCTCCACTGCCTGAGCGATCACGTAAGTTGGGACGCCGCGATGCACAAGGTCTCTCAGTCCTCTTCCTTGTAAATCCAACGGGCGAGCGTATCAGCGCGGAAGAAGAGGTGGCTTCGCTCTGCACGACGCTACCTGAGTCGATTTCGCGCATCATTCTCTATCGGCAACAGGCGAACCAGCTAGAGATGCGTATGCGCTTGAATACCGACATGCCACATGTGCTACATTATGCAGGACCACTGCCACTGACGGGTAGTCACGGTGAGCCGGTGCTGGCACTCGCTGGCAACTCGCGGCTTGACGGAGGAGCGGTTGAGCAACTGCTGCAATCGCTACCCAAACGCCCTCTTATTTTCTTGAGCTATCACGAAGAGGAACGCCGCAACGGTAACGCATCGCCGAATGTACAAGAGCGCGACGAGACTATGGAGCGCGTCGCAACAAATCTCCTCTCGGCGGGAGCAGGAGCAGTTGTCGTACAACGTTGGCCTATCAATGCACTACGCACACGCGAATTTACAACGCTATTTTATCAGGACGTTGCCGATGGCGTAACGCTTGGCGAGGCATTGCGACGGACACGCGTCACAATGGCGCAACAGCATCCAGATGATACATCATGGATGAGCTTTGTACTGTACGGAGACCCGATGCAGCGTTTAGTGTTTGGCTCGTTCACCACCAAAGAACGAACAGTCGAGCCACGTATAGAGGGGCTTGACGATGCACATATTATGCCGCCAATGTTTGCGACATCGAACAACGCACCCGACCGCCGCTTCCTTCGTGCCGTCCTCGAACTCGCACTTGGCGAGGCGAGACGCATGCATAAAGATTATCTTGGTACGCCACATCTTTTTATTGCCCTGACAAAACTCGATGGTGGCTGTACACAGGATGCCCTCCGCAACCTCGGCTTCTCCTCGAAGCAGGTACGTGACGTGATTCGCCTCGCCCTCGGCTCTGGCAAGGCCACCAGCGATACGCCCATTTTACCTACACGTCGTTGTAAAGAAATATTGCTGACGGCGGAGCGTAACGCCGCGAGTGCAGGTACAGCCGCCGTCGATGAGCGTGCGATAGCACAGGCAGTACTGGGCGAAGGCGACGGAGTGACGCACGAGTTGCTGACAAAGCTTGGCATCAATCCAACACAATTGGTCGATCTGATTCTGACCAGCAACGCACGAGCCTTGCTTGAACTCGTGCCTGCCGCGAATCCAGGTCCCGAAGTTGTGCCAGCCGATATTCCAGGCGTAATAGGTCCCGAAGGCGCGAAAGGGAGCAATTCCGTATTGGAGCGCCTCGGACGTGACCTCACCAAACAGGCTGCAAACAAGCAACTAACACCGCTGATTGGACGCGACAAAGAGATTCGCCAGCTTATGCAGACGATGATGCTCAAGGATCGCAACAACCCTATTCTCATCGGCGACTCCGGCGTCGGCAAGACGACCATCGTTGGCGGCCTCGCACAGCGCATTATTGACGGCAAGGTGCCATCGGAACTACGCGGCAAGCGCATCATCGAATTGTCTGCAAGTTCACTTGTAGCGGGCACCAAGTATCGCGGCGAATTCGAGGAACGACTTCTCAAGGTGTTGGAAGAGGCCGAGAGCGGCGGCGACATCATTCTCTTCATCGACGAGATGCACCTGCTCATTGGTACAGGACGCGCGGCGGATGGTAGTATCGACGCAGCAGGCATTCTCAAGCCAGCACTGGCGGGTGGTCGATTGCGCTGTATCGGGGCCACGACACCACAGGAGTACCGCACAATTGAGAAGGATGCGGCGATGGAGCGCCGTCTGCGCCCCATTCAAATCGAGGAGCCAACAACCGAAGAGGCATTAGCCATTCTCTATGGTATGCGCGAAGTCTACGAGCAACACCATCATGCCACCATTACTGATGAGGCATTGAACGCCGCCGTCAATCTCTCGGTACAATACTTGCCCAATATGCGTCTGCCCGATAAAGCGTGTAGTGTTCTCGACGAGGCGTGTTCACAGGCGCGTGTCTTCTCGTTAGAGCAAGAGGAGTTGGAGGAAGAGTTAGATTTCGAGGATGAGGAGCCGGAGCCAGTGCAACCCATTATCACGGCACCTATGATCGCGGAGATCATCTCAACACGCACAGGCATACCCGTTCGCGCCCCCGGTCGTGAGGAGCGAGACCGCCTGTTGAGCCTGGAGTCGCGTCTGAAAACGCGTGTAGTCGGGCAAAATGAGGCGGTCAAACGCGTAAGCCAGGCGATCCAGGTGACACGTGCTGGCCTCAAGCCACGTAATCGTCCAGCGGGTGTATTTCTCTTCCTGGGGCCAACGGGCGTTGGTAAGACAGAGCTTGCGCGTGCCCTTGCCTCGGAAGTATTCGGTTCGCCGGAACACCTTATTCGCGTCGATATGTCCGAATACATGGAGAAGCACGCCGTCTCGCGTATGATTGGTTCGCCTCCGGGCTACGTTGGCTACGATCAAGAGGGACAGTTGACGGGAAAATTGCGGCGGCGTCCACATTGCGTCGTATTGCTCGATGAGGTGGAAAAAGCTCATCCAGAAGTGTTCGACCTGTTTCTACAGGTCTTCGACGCGGGTCGCCTGACGGATGCACAGGGACATACAGTCGATGGGCAGCACGCAATCTGGATTATGACCTCGAACGTGGGTACCGACATGCTGGGGCATTCAATGCCACACGGCTTCCGCGCAAGCATTAAGAGCAACGCCGAAGAGATGCAACGTGACCGCTTGATGGAGCGACTGCGCCAAACCTTCCGCCCCGAATTCCTTAACCGCATTGACGAGGTGGTCATCTTCCATCCACTGGATCAGCAGCAAGCACGCGAAATCACGCGCCTTCAGATGGATGAACTTGCTGTCCGCTTGCTTGAACAGGGTCTAATTCTGCGTACCGACGACAGTGCAATAGACCTGCTCTGTAAAGAGGGCTTCAGCGAGACGCAGGGTGCGCGTCCACTACGCCGCGTCATCGAGAAGCTGCTCACGGTACCGCTCAGTATGCGTATCCTGCTAGCCGACATTCCAGAGAACGGCGAGGTCTATGTGAGTGCCGTTGATGACAAGCTGGCGATAGACATCCGCGAACCCGCGCCAAATGTAGATGTAGTGGATGCCGAGGTCAATGCGTAGAGATGAAAAAGCAAAATAGAGAAACAACTTCTCTTCTATGCGCTTGATGAAAGCTTTCATCAAGCGCATAGAAGAGAAGTTGTTTAATCTGTAAAGTTTTGCCTTAGAAAAGCCCACATCGCAATGCCACAAAAGAGTAGCGTATAGACTGCGATACCAATAGTGGCGACCCAAGGTGCTGGTAAGCTAAGGCCACGACTACTTTGCAGACGTAAAGCATTTTCCAGCCCTACAGGAAGATATTGTGCTATCGTCGTTACGGTACCACCGACGAAGCTTAGCACGGTATAAACCGTTCCTTCTATCAAGAAGACGAATGCCAAGCCTCCTCCGATAGCAAGTATCGGTGAGCGGCTCACAATCGCAAGCATAAAGGTCAAGGCTGCATAGGGAAGCAGACTATAAGCCGTGATGAGGAAATTGAGCAAAAGTTGACCGATATTTACTTGATCGATATGTAGCGAGCCATATATACTAAAGGAGAGGATGCCTGTGATGATACTACTTATGAGGAGAGAGACGAGTACCAGGAATAAGATAGCCACGAGTGAAATAACAAACTTCGCGGCTAGCAGCATAGGGCGAGAGATACCATGACTGAGCCACAGGTGAAATGTGCGCCATGTGTATTCTCTGGAAGTGACAGCCCCTACGAGAACAATTAGAAGTATGCCCCCTAAAGCATGTGCATCGGCGAACGCCCCTCCATTCACTAATCCTACAGGCCATGTAAACGTTGTTGTAAGCACCTTCGCACCCGCTGGTGGCAGGGCACGAGATATTAAAAATTCTCCAACATCAACTAACACAATGAGCGACGTAAGAATTATTAACTCGATGCGAAACATCATACGCTTAAACATTTTGTCTGCTTCTAGCAGTACTACATTCCAAAACATCGTTTTCTCCTTATGCCGTTTTCTGAGTCAATTCTAAAAAGATGCTTTCTAAGTCAGGATGAAGAATAAATACTTCGTCGGGTGTCTTGCTTTGCATAACGAGATGTTCAAGCACCTGTTTGCTAGAAACATTCTGCACGTCTACAGAGGAACCGTTCATGCTGATATTAGTAACGCCTGAAAGCGTTTCAAGAGCTTGAGCTGTGCCTTGAGGATCAGAAGTTTGGATACGTACAGTTTCTTTCACCGTCAGTAAATCCTTTACGGCTCCCTGCCTGATAAGGTAGCCTCTCTGTACGACAGCAACACGATCACATAGCAATTCCATTTCATGAAGCAAATGACTACTCAAAAAGATGGTAGTGCCTTGAGTGACAAGTTGGCGCAGGAGTGTACGAATCTCGTGCATACCTGCTGGGTCCATACCATTTGTTGGCTCATCGAGAATCAACACCTCAGGCATGTTGAGGAGTGCAAGAGCCAGTCCGAGGCGTTGCTTCATACCAGTAGAAAATTGACGTGTAGGGCGGTCGGCAGCGTCCCTAAGTCCTACCATTTCTAAAACCTGGCTCACACGCTGAGATGGGATTGTAGGATAAAGACGAGCAAGCAATTGTAGGTTTTGCCTTGCTGAAAAGGGGGGTAGAATAGATGGTGCGCCCACTAACGTTCCCACTCGCCGCAGGACTTGATTGCTTTGAGGGGTAACATGCTGACCAAGCACTTCAACACTGCCTGCTGTCGGTTGAATCAGTCCAAGCATCATACCTATGGTGGTCGTCTTGCCCGATCCATTAGGACCTAGAAAACCAAAGATTTCACCTCGTTTCACTGTGAGCGAAATATCCTCTACCGCATGAACGGAACGATAGTACTTTTTCAAGTGCTGCGTTTGCAAAACAACTTCCGACTCCATGAGTTCTCCTTCCAAATTTCTGCGTATTCGCTACCCCTCAGTATGCACGAAAAGAGGGGCAAAGAGAAGGACTTGTATTATCACTTTTTTATCAGTTTTTATCATCCCTTGTCTAAAACGTGGCTTTATCTATATGAGTGAAGTCGGCAACATCTTCTATGATCGCGTCAGTTTTCCGTATCTAATAAGATAGAAAAGCATAAGCATTGCCGACACTATAATGCCTATTACAGAGATATATCTTGTAACAGTCCAGGGAAGCCAATAGAGAATAACACAAATAACTATTACGAAATAAACGATCCTTACAAAGGGTCTGTAGCGTTTCATGATAATACATCCTTTCTAAGCCTTTTACTTATCACCTTATAGTATAACACAAAATGGCTCATTCTTTTCTAAAAGAAGGTAATGAGCCACTGCTACTTGTACTACTTTACACGCAGGTAAAATTCTGCATGAGTCTACTTAACCGCGTACTTTAACAAAGGCAATATCCAATGCAGTAGCCTATATCAAAGGTTGAAGTAACTATAACGCCAATAAGTGCTCCCGTCAGACACGCTGCACATACTGCCTCGCTTATAGGAAGCCAATCACTACAGGGTGTTCCACACAAGGCATAAGCAAATCCGAATAGCCAAGCCGGAGCACCAGTAGGTCCCACAAGACAATTCCAGAAGCAGTTCCAGCCACAGCTATCATCCAAAGGGATTGCAATACTTTGATTACTTAGTACTTTGATAGATCCGTTGACTTGTTGTGTGCCGCTTACCGTTTTCCCGTCAGTGCTAAATAGAGCATCAAGCAGTTTTACTATCTGCCCGTCAGCATTTCTCTGTTCAACCCAAGCATGTATACGATTATTTGATGCTACAGCAAAGACTCCCCCTTGCGTCATCACAATAATGAGTGACGATAGTGATGCAAATTCGACAACGAAATGGCTGAAACCAGCACCTCCGCTCACAGGAATGCGTACCCATACTGTTTCCTTGTTATTGGATGTAACGTGGTAAGCTGTAGCACTAGACTCTTGGACTGAAAACATGTTTGGAAATTTGCGTTGTACATCTGATTTGAAAGCTTGATATTGATGACATGCTAGTGCAGCACTAACATATTGTCGAGCATCATTCGCGTCTAACTGAAAACCCTTAGGTAGAAGATGGGAAGGACCTGTTGCCGCTGATGCTATAGAGGTGGGAGTAAGGTTTAAGAAAGAAGCGAAGGCAGTAAGCCCTGCTAAAATTCCCCCTTTTTTAAGAAAGCTACGGCGTTCTTCTCGCTTGCCTACATTCCTTTGCTGTCCATTCTCATTTTGTGACATGACACGTTCCTTTCTAGTTTGCAAGAACAACTATGTTTTCTGCTGCTCTCGTAATTCGACTTTACCGTACAAATGAGCGGTAAGAATTAACAAGATAATACAGTGCTAATTGCATAATCCAATGTTAATTGCGTTTGGATTCCTATTACATATCCCTTCAAGAAAGCCAAATGCAGCAGCACTAACCCCAGTTGCCCCAGCTATACAAGCTATGCATGACAAACCAAGTGTTACTATACATGCAGCCAAACAAACGACAAGTGCTACTAGAACAACATCAAGGCTTACAAACCCGTACACGACGAGACCAGAGAGAACACAACAAAATGGTGATTGACTTGTATCAGGAGTAATCTTCGTATGTAAAATTTCCTTTGCTGTGAGTCCACTCAAAATTATAGGTGAGCCACCTTCTACATAGAGCGTGCCACTCACCGCATTGCCTTGAGGAGTAAGCACTGCGTCAAGAACGGTTTGCCCATTGCGCTCAGCCAATGCACGAACATTGTTGTCGGATGTGAGGGAGAACAAGGCACTAGTACTCATCGTGGCAATAAGATTTCCTGGGTGGAAAGCTGCTACATAATAGCTATCTCCCGTACCTCCAGTCACGGGAATGCGTACCATGATTAAGGTTTCTTGATTGAGCGTAACGCGAATTGCAGAGGCTTGCTGTTCTTGGGCTGAAAATAATTCAGGATAAGCTTTCTGTGTATTCAGTTTGAAGTCTTGGTAGCGAGAGGACTTGATTACAGTCTCGATGTAAGGTTTTGCTTTGCCCGAATCTAACATGGTAATTTGGGGCAACGCTTGTGTAGAACGAGTAGCCGCATGTGCGGGAGAGAAAGGTGTGAGGCTTAAAGCTCCTGCGAAGGTGCTGAGACCTGCTGCTATGCTACCTCGTTTGAGAAAACTACGACGATTAACATGGGCTTCACTTTCTTGCTCATTCGTTTCCTGGGCTTTTTTCTGGTCTTTCTGTGACATGAAACTTTCCTTTCTGACTGAAGACATTTATCCTAACGCACTATGCGTAAGGTAACGTGGTGATGAAACAATTGAAATAAACTCTATTGCTCGACTTGTACAAGATCGTCGGATGATATTGTTGCAGGTTGAGCCGATGCGAACGATGGACGGATATTAGTTGGTTGCAAAGCCGCGTGCTGCCTCAGTAGTACAAACAGAGCAATTGCTGCGAAGATAACAACTGGAATGAGAGTCCACAGGGAGAATGATGGGAAGATACTTGTTGTCTTGAGCGAGAATAAGAAGCCAAGTACCGCTATTCCCATCAATACCGCATTACGAATGATGCTTCCCTTGTCTACACTCGATGTGTTTCCACCAAAGCAACCACACTGAACATTCAATTTCCGACGGTAAACGGAGACGAGCCAAAATGTAAATACTCCTAAGAGCAGAAATGTTCCAACAAAGGTCAATGGGAGGAACCAACGAGTGCTAAATATCAAATTCAACGCTAATTCCAATTCAGCAACAACGGTTAATAGTGCTAGAGAAAAGATCAGCGGTCTGGGAACTACACTCACGCGTAGTGCAGTAAAAAACTGTTGAGGATATGCTAACTTTCCTATAGCTGCTATGAGAAGAATGAGCATTAGGATGACTTGACATCCTGATAATAGATACGGCATGTAAAACTCCTTCTTGACTAAGTGAACAATCATCTCTACTAGCCTAATAGTGGCGACCGCTTTGCTTGACCTTCATCTAACTTCTGTATGAAGAATACACGGGATGCTGATAAAAAATAATGCCTTTTGTAATCATTTTTTTATCATTTCCTATCATCTTCGTGCTTAACTGAGATGCAACAAGAGAAAAGGAGAAACATAGGCTTCCAGGATGCCAGCAAGCACAATCAGCAAAGCCGACACGCCTACAAAGGCGCCGTATGTTTGCCATGTACAAGAACGGCCTGTACCGATGACTTTGGAAAAAGACAATGAATTTTGTACAGGTTTCCTGTTCACCTGGAAAAGCGTGGAGAACAAATGACGGCTCATCATGAAACTGCATGTTCCTGTCAAAATCCAGGCAAGTGATTCGGGAATTCCATGTGGTAAGAGACCTACTAAGAGAAAACCAACTCCATAATGTAAACTGATTGTTGTAGCTAATACACCAGCGAATAGGCCGTTTATTGCCAGGAGGAGAAATGTTCCTACTCCTAATGTGAGCACTCCTACCAAAAGAATGCCTTCAATTTCCAGGTTGTGACCAATGTAATACCACACACTGGTATCCATAGATGGATGAACAAAGATTTGTAAAGCCGCTCTTTGCGATACAAATGTAAGAGCAAGGGCAATGCCGAGAAACCAACCGAGGAGGTAGACAGACGACGAAAGTAAAAAGTATCGTCTCCCCGCATTCCATACATCAACGATGTTCGGAATAGCTATACTCATAAATGTCATCCTTTGCCGTAATTAATGAGAAACAAGGAGTATTACACCTGAGTCTAGGTGTAATACCCGACATGAACGATGTCCTAATAAGCAATAGCTGCCGCTAGACCTGAACTCTTGTAGATAGCGATTACTGCATCCGCTACAGTATGTGCTAGAGGTTGCAAATACCAGGGAAGGCTATTGATCGTGTTATTGATTATAGCCAGAACAATATCTAACACCGTGTCAGGGGGAAGGTGGAAAATACTGAGAACGTGTCCCATCGTTCCAGTCATCATGAGTAAGCTCATGAAGGTGGCAGTTCCTACAGCGAGTAAGAGTACTGCGGTAAACCGTTGGCGGATTGCGACGATTGTTGTTGTCATGTTAGACTTCCTTTCTTAACTTGTAGAGCAAACATACTTTCTACTCATGTTCGCTCTCCATACAACTTACATGCAAAGAATACATGACATTCGTTCAAAAAATAATGTCTTTTTTTATCAATCATATAGCACACAATAATCATCTCTTATCCTGTTTTTACGAACTCAACATGTAGTAATCATTTTTTATCTTACCATCGCTTTTTTAATATGTACTAATCATTTCTTGCAAAAAAGAATATCTTGTGTTATCATTTTCGCGGCGTCTCTGGAACATCGGTTATTGTTTTTATCTATTGCAAAGTATCGGAACGTGCAGTTTCTTGATATTATGCGTTCGGTAGATATATAGCATCACAGAGAAGGAAGAAGTCTTGAGCAATCAAGTTAGACGCATCCCCAACTCACAGTTACGCAATGAACGTTTTAGCCGTAACTGGTCGCAACAAGAACTTGCCTCTCATATTGGAACAACCACCATCAACGTCAGCCGCTGGGAACGTGGTATTACGACTCCCAACCCTTATTTTCGTCAGCAATTGTGTCATTTATTTGGGAAAGGTGTAGAGGAGTTAGGGCTGCTACAAGGCGAGGGAAACGGACTAGACGAACAAATCCCTGTACAGAAACTACAAGATGTAGCGCATGCTTCCGACATATCTTCGCCTATCTGGAATATTCCTTATCGGCGTAATCCTTTTTTTACAGGTCGAGAGCAATTCCTTCTCCATCTGCATACCACTTTGCATGCAGCGGGGAACTCGCCCCTGAGCCGCGTTCAGGCAATTAGTGGTATGGGTGGTATTGGGAAAACACAAACAGCAATTGAATATGCTTACCGCTTCCGCAATGAGTATGAAGCGATACTTTGGATAAGAGCAGATACACAAGCCCTTCTTGTTGAAGACTTCGCCGCTCTTGCCCGACTACTTTATCCAGGGAAAAACGAGGAACAAGAACAGCAGAAGATGATAGATGCTGTTATGCACTGGCTTGGTACTCATAGCAACTGGTTACTCATTCTGAATAATGCGGAGGATATTGCTACCATCTGTAGCTACATTCCTCCTGATATACAGGGACATATTTTGCTCACCACACGCACACAAGCTACAGGTATGTGGTCTCAACGTGTTCATCTGGAGGGAATGCAGTTAAACGAAGGAATAATGTTTCTCTTGCGTCGAGCAAAGCTGGTAGAGCAGAGTATCTCTATCAATGATGTGTCTGAAAAGCTTCTTGCTAGCGCAACCAATATCGTTGAGATGATGGATGGACTTCCACTTGCACTCGATCAGGTTGGCGCGTATATCGAGGAGACGGGATGTAGCCTCGCCGATTATTTGGTAGACTATCAACAATGTCATACTGCGCTTCTTGCTTATCGCGGAGAGCATATTGTCAACCATACACAATCTATTTCCACCACTCTCTCGCTCTCTTTCGAGAAAATAGAGCAGTTGAACCCCCCTAGTGCAGAACTACTCCAGTTCTGTTCATTTCTACATCCTGACGCTATTCCCGAAGAAATTTTTACGAGAGGTGCTACTGAACTAGGTCCTGTGCTTCAGTCTATAGAAGCCGATCCGGTCAAATTAAATGTAACTTCAGCCATCTTGAGAAACTATTCTTTATTGCAGCGCAATCCTGATACCAGGACATTTACCATCCATCGTCTTGTACAAACTCTCCTCAAAGATAGGATGAGCGAGGAGAGACAACGGCTGTGGGCTGAGCGGGTGGTACGCGCCATCAATCGTGTCTTCCCTGATGGAGATGTGATCGCTACATGGTCGCTCTGTCAACGGTGCCTTCCGCAAGTGCAACTCTGTATAGCACTTGCTACGCAGTGGAATGTTGCATTATTAGAGGCAGGTTCCTTACTCAACAAGGCTGGCAAATACATGTATGAACATGGTCGCTATACACAGGCAGAAACCTTCTATCAGCATGCCTTACGCTTCTGGCAACAAGAGCTGGGACCAGAACATCCTGATATTGCATCAATTATTAGTATGCAAGGAGGACTTCTTTACAGGCAGGGTAAGATCGAAGAGGCCAAAACGTACTTTGAACGCGCATTAGAAATGAAAAAGAAAGTACTGGAGCCTGACCATGTCGATATTGCCGCGAGTCTCAGCGATTTAGGTGTCTACTACCACTCCTGTATGAAGCCAAACTTTGATCGGGCAAAAGAATTGTATGAGCAAGCATTGAAGATACGAGAAACCGTACTGGGACCAGAACATTTTGATGTTAGTGAAAGCCTCAACAATTTAGCATTTCTTTACCGTTCTTTAGGAGAGTACACACAGGCGGAAGTTCTTTGCCAAAGAGTACTTTCTATGCGTGAGCGAACATTAGGTTTAGAGCATCCCACTGTTGCCCAAAGTCTGAATAGCTTAGCATTATTTTATGAAGCTCAAGGTAAGCACTTACGAGCAGAACCGCTTATTCAACGAGCATTGGCTATCTATGAGCAAATATTCGGTTCGGAACATCCCGATGTTGCCTCGTGCCTTAACCATCTAGCAAGAAACTATACTATTCAAGGGAAATACCAACAGGCGGAGCCACTTTTTCAACGGGCGTTGCAGATACGAGAAGAATTGCTTGGAGTAGAACACATTTCTACAGCCCAAACTTTAGGTGAATTAGGGAAATTGTATCTACATCAAGGACAATACACACAAGCAGAATCCCTACTCTTGCATGCTCTGAACAGATTCGAGCGTCTCTCTGCCACAGAGAGCTTTTTTATCGAAGTACAGAACAATCTGGGACAACTCTTTTATATGCAAAGTGACTACGTCCAGGCTGAACCATACTTCCAACGAGCTGTAAAGATACAAGAAAACACATTCGGACCAGAGCATCCACGCACAGCTCAAAGCTTGCATCATCTGGCAAAGCTGTATGCAGCGCAGAAGAAATATGCTCAGGCAAAAACTATATTTCAGCGTGCATTACGGATTCGCCAGGAGAAGTTAGGAGAAACTCATCCCGACTCGGTTGAAACTCTGGAAAGCTATACCTCGTTGTTGTCAACAATGGAGCAAGAAGGAGTCTCCATCCATTAGGGCAAACAAGTCAAAAAGCAGGGAGACCCATGTGGTCTCCCCATTCCTACTATTGCCTTCCCCACTTATAAATATACGCGCGAGTATCCATCTTGCGCTGCATGCCACTGAGAGCCATGTAGCGCACGAGGCCGAAGATGGGGCGTTCTGGTGCCCACGGACGATCATGCTTGCCACCGATAGCCCATGCGATTCCAGTATAGCCATTGGCGTCGCGCCCGTCTAGCTCGTATTTGTCGTTCAGGTAGACAGCATCGGTGTAGGCTTCTTCGGGCGTCTCGGTCCATTCAAGAATCTTCTTCGCCCAGTACATACGCATGTACCCGTGCATGCGACCTGTGAGAGTCATTTCGCGCTGGCTCGCATTCCACAATTCGTCGTGCGTCCGCGCCTGCTCTAGCTCTTCTCGTGTATAGGTCCACTCACGCGGGTCGTGCTTATGCTTCTCAAGCGTCTTTTTACCCCAATCGGGACAGCCTTCAAGCGAGTCGTAGTGAGGATTGCGTAGCGCGAAATTGACGGCAAGCTCACGCCGCACAATCAATTCTTCGAGATATGCGGTACGTCCACCTGTGGCGTCAATGCTCGCGCTACCCGTTGCTTCGGGCAGATACTGCTCAAAGTCCCACGCCAATTGTTGCAC
>CAXUGH010000127.1:0-13584 GCA_964250365.1 uncultured Ktedonobacteraceae bacterium | reverse complement strand
AAAGCGAGCTTTTTCTCATCGAACTTCTTGAAAAACTCGTCCCAAGAAATTTCTTCGAGCGAGCCTGCACCACTATAGCCGGGGAAGTCGATGCGTAGTACGCCCGCTTCGCCATCCTTCTCCGTACTCTTTACTGTTGACGGTTTCCCGCCTCGCGCCTCTGCCCATTTTTGTATCGTTTTATGGTCTGTTGTCGTCTTTGATTCGCTGTTAGCCATGAATGATATACCTCCAAAAAGAAATTACATTTTTCAGCGTTCTTTTTGTTCACGTTACAACAACGTGCATCGTTTCAATGCAAAAAACACAACCAGATAAGAGCGCAATCGCGCTCTTATCTGGTTGTGTTTTTTGCATTGAACTACGCCATTGTCGCGGGTGTTAGTTCGACCTTGACCCAGCCGTCTTCACGCTCATCGAAAGCTTTGTAGGCGTCGATAGCGGAGGTCAAAGACGCGTGCTGTGTCAATATCTGCGTCGGATTCACCATACCTGTACTTACAAGACTGAGAAGTTCGGGGATGTATTTGCGGTGTGGGCAATGTCCCATTGTTAGCGTGACATTCTTGTTCATCGTGACACCGATTGGGAATACCTGCACTGTATCAGGATAGACGCCAATAATGGAAATCGTGCCACCCTTCGCAACCACATCCGCCTCCCATAGCAGAGCTTGCGATGGTGCATCGCCTGGATGGAAGTTGTCGCCCTGCGGATTTGTCTCTGGCTCGACCTGCTGCTTCTCCTGATTGAAGGTCTTGGTTTGCAGCAGCGACTTCGCCTGCTGAATAATGCCGCCATGTGGACGGTTGGCATCGACGCCAACGGCGTCAATCACGCGGTCTACGCCAATCTTGCCCGTGAGTCGCTTGATGGTAGACACGGGGTCTTCCTTGTCGTAGTTGATCGCTTCGGCTCCCAGCTTAGCGGCTAACTCCAAACGCGAAGGAATGGCATCAACCGCGAAGATGCGACCCGCTCCCATCAATTGTGCGCTCAAAATGGTGAAGAGACCGACAGGGCCGCAACCAAAGACGGCGACGGTATTGCCCGTCTTAATCTGCGCGAGGTCGGCACCGTAATAGGCCGTTGGAAAGATGTCAGAGAGCAGAATGGCCTGATCGTCGCTCACCTTGTCTGGCAATTTGATCAGTACGTTGTCGGCGAAAGGAATACGCGCCTTCTCAGCCTGTAGACCATTGAAGGGACCGCTGGGCTTTGGTCCACCAAAGAAGGCCGAAACGCCGCGCGGTCCGTTTGGATTCGCGTTCAGGCAGAGATCGTATCGTCCCTCCTTACAATGCTCGCAATAGCCACAGGTGATCGACGAGGTAACGACAACGCGATCTCCAACCTTGATATTTTTGACATCGGAGCCGACCTGCTCAACAACGCCGACCGCCTCATGTCCCATAATCGTTCCAGGCACCATCTGCGCCTCGGTCCCACGCACCATATGCAGGTCGGTGCCACAAATCGCGCTCGCGGTTACACGGATAAGCGCATCTTTCGGGTCTTGTAGCGTTGGCTCTGGCACATCGTCCACACGGATATCGCCAATGGCGTGAAAGACTACAGCTTTCATGAATTTCCTCTCTTTCTTGCTATTGCTGTACCGCTGGTAGAAGTTCAACCTTGATCCACCCTGGTTGCCGCTCGTCAAAGGCTTTGTAGGCGTCGATAGCCGAGGTCATAGGCTCACGCTCGGTCAATATCTGCTGTGGATTGATCAAGCCAGCCGAGAGCATGCTTACCAGCGATGGCAGGTACTTACGGTGGTTACAGTTGCCCATATTCACCTTGAGTTGGCGGCTCATTGCCAGGCCAATTGGGAAGAACTGTAGCGTCTGCGGATATACACCGATGATTGACAGTGTGCCGCCCTTTTCAGCCGCCTGTACCTCCCATTCAACCGCTTGTCCTGGTGCGTCACCTTGATGCCAGTTGCCATTCTTGGGCTTATTCTTAGGGGCAACCTGCTTCATCTGCTGCTCGAACTGTGACTCCATCGAGTCAGCCTTTTCAGAGGCTGGACCCGAATGCGGGCGGTTGGCGTCCACGCCAACGGCGTCGATGACGCGCCGTGCGCCTCGCCCCTGTGTCAGTTCTTCGATTCTTGCCACAGGGTCAACCTCGTTGAAGTTGATCGGCTCCGCCCCCTGCTGACGCGCCATCTCTAAACGCGATGCAATGGTATCGACGGCAAAGATGCGTCCTGCACCCATCAACTTCGCACTAGCAATTACAAACTGTCCAACGGGACCACAACCAAATACCGCAATGGTATCGCCCTCTTCAATCTCGGCAAGTGCGGCCCCAAAGTAGGCCGTTGGGAAGATATCGGAAAGCAGAATGGCCTGATCGTCGCTCACATTGTCAGGAATTTTGACGAGGCCAACCGTCGCAAACGGCACACGCGCATATTCCGCCTGTAACCCATCGAAGCCACCGGACAGTTGAGGACCACCAAAGAAGGCTGTACCAGCCGAAGGACCATTCGGATTGGCAACATCGCATTGTGCATAATATCCTTCGCGGCAGTACGCGCAATAGCCACAGGCGATGGTGGAAGGAATAATCACGCGCTCGCCTACTTTGATGTTGCGTACATCGTTTCCTACTGCCTCAACCACACCGACGCCCTCGTGACCAAGAATCGTTCCTGGTTTCATGCCGGGGAAGGTGCCGCGAATCATATGTAAGTCAGTACCACAAATCGCGCTGGATGTGATACGTACAATAGCATCCTGTGGGTCTTTGAGCTTAGGCTCGCTCACATTGTCGAGCCGAATATCGCCCAGCCCATGATAGACAACAGCTTTCATATAGCTCTCCTTGTTAAGAATTACTTGTTAGGCTTTGCTGGAGAATGTTCTGTAGACATCAAATTACACGAATAGGCTGGGCAAATCGTTACTCTGATTACATCGTGGTCCAACCCACGAGGAACAACTGTGTGCCGTCTCGAATGTCGGCAAATTGAGTTGGAGTGCCGCCTGCAAGCGCACCATAATACATGCCGTAGCTATGAATATCTTGCTGGTCGGATTGGAGGGCATAGAGGCTGTTGTCGAATGAAGTGTTCGACCATGTGTACTGGGAGAATGTACACAACGATTGCGCGTTATCGGTATCGGTTGAGAAGCGTACCAAGTTGGTGCCATCAATGTTGACTCTCCACAGGCCATTTTGCGTCGTGTTTCCGGCTGTATTTTCAACTAGAAGCAATAGCTGTGTTGAACTGATGGCACGAACCATTCTAATCGCTATGCTCTGGCTCGCAAAAATCTCCTTTGGTGTACCGCCATGTGCATCCTGTATCGTAACGCTGCTTGGTCCGTTGAAACCGTCCGTGCTGTTACCGCTACAGGTACTCTCATAAAGCTGTTTCACATCGAAACTCGTATCAAAGCTCATGCAGGGATGCGTGGAAGTAAGCACTTGTTGCAAATTGCTTTCGGGCTGATTCGCGCCTTTTTGCAGGTCAAGAAGATAGACGTTCTGAGGAGCAGCATTTCTAGCTTGTGGAGAAAAGTCAACCATGTAGACATGAGTTGCATTGAGCCATGTACGTGGTAGATAACCTCTCGTACCCTTCGGCGTCATCACTGTTTCCAGATTACCATTGTTGAGGGTGAGCAGGTAGACGCCGGGTACGGCTTCGCCTGCACCTTCGTCGAAGATAACCGATTGTGCATCGAATGACCATTGACTGCCGAGAATGAAGTTGCCAACGGGAGCGCAGTACAACGTCTGTAGTCCCTTCCCATCGACGCGCACCATGCGTAGCTGATCCTGCTGCTGAACACGAGCGACGAAGAGAATCCATTGTCCATCGCGTGAAATCTGTGCCCAACTGATGGACACATTCGGCATCTTCACAATTTCAGTTGCCTTGAGATCAGCTACATTCACATCGCGCCGTTTCAGAGTGCCGTAGGCAGGATTAAACTGGTTCACGATATAGACAAGATTTTGATCTGTGCCAAGCACAAGCGGAGCTAGCACCGCAACACGAGTTGTGTTTGTGGCTGGACAAGCTGTTGTGGTCGGCGGTACGTTTTGCGTTGTGGTAACGGTAGTGGAACTTTGCGTCGGTGTGTTTATTAGTGTTGGTGCTGTCGCGGTTGCTATGGGCGATGTCCCTCCTGCATTTCTTAGACCAAATAGTTGTGGATGAGTGACGGCTGTAGCCAAACCTCCAGCAAGAAGAAGCGCGACGAGAAGTAGTGCGATTGCGATGCTTCGTCCAAGGCGTCTTCTCGGCTTGAGTTTTCCCTCTATCACTATGGAGGGTGTCGGCGTCGGAGAAGTTTGTATCTGTCTTTGCTGCTTTTCAGAGAATGGCAACGAAGACGATTGTATGTTCGCGTTGTCTGTTGAAGCACTGCTTTGTTGGGGTCGAAGCGCACTATGTTCAATGGTAGGCCACGACGAAATCGTCGCAACATCGGCATTAAGCGTAGGATTTTCCTCTGCTAGTAGTGCTTGTTGTAGTGCTTCTCGTAGGTCGTCGGGACGTTGAAAGCGTTTAGATGCCTCTTTCTCCAATGTTCGCAAGACAACCGCTCCAAGTGCTGGTGATAGCTGCGGATTGAGGTCCCGTAATGGGCGTGGACGCTCATACATCTGTTTCATCAGCACAGCCATGTAGTTGTCCGCTGTAAATGGTCGCTCTCCCGTTAGCATTTCATAGAGTACTACGCCAACGCTGTAGATATCGCTCTGCGGTGTTACCTTGCCCGTGATTTGCTCTGGCGACATGTACTCAGGAGTTCCGGCGATGGCATGTTCCGTCATGCTTGCAGTATCATTCTGAATCACCGTTGCCTCACTGGTAGGAGGGGTAGTAATTTTGGCGAGGCCAAAGTCCGAAAGCATCGGTGTACTATCGGCCTTGAAGAGAATGTTGCCGGGCTTGATATCACGGTGAATCAAGCCGCGATTCTGAGCATATTGTAGTGCCTGGAGAATTGGTGTAATAAGCTGCACCGTTTCCTGCGGTGAGAGCTTTGTGTGTACTTGTAGACGGTCGCGTAGTGAGCCGCCCGTCATGTTTGGCATGATGAGATAAGCGGTATCGTTTTCTTCGCCATACTCGTAGACGGGCACAATATTGGGGAAGTCGAGTTGCGCCACAACGCGAGCCTCGCGTGCGAAGCGGCGCAGAAAATCCTGCGTCTCGTCTGCGCCTGGCTGAAATAACTTGAGGGCAACCTCGCGTTTAAGCTTCACATCCTCAGCAAGAAAAACCGTCGAAGTCGCGCCCGAACCCAGCGGACGTAGAATGCGGTAGTGCCCTATAAGCTTGCCAACTCTGTCTTGATACAATGTCTCTTCCCAATTACGTAGATTTGCAGATATAAACGTTTAGCTGTGCCCATCGGTAGCGTCCAGGATAATATACGTCTCTAGTAGTAAACGTGTCACATACCCCTACCTTTCTGGTAATAATTCATTTATCCTGATTTGGCAGAGGGCGACAAATCAAGATGAATGAATTATTATTTGCCACGCGTATAGGCGAGAACACGATTCCAGAAGGGGACAGAACTGCCGAGAAACGCGATAATTGCGACTAAGGCGATTAGTGCGACGACGAGTTGCACTTGCCCTAGTCGTAGCACATCATAAAATATCCACGCGCATAGGCTAATAAGAGTGATGACCGCGCTAAGAGTGGCTCGCATCCGTCCATATGGTGCGAGTACGTGCATAATATCGCGGTTCTCCTCAGCAAGCAGACGCGTCTGTGTCAACGTAAGGATTTGCGCTGCTGCTCCCACAATAAAGGTGAGGCTGAAAGCGAGAAGCCAGCCGCGCAACCCATGATACACAAAGTGAGCTACTAAGAGTTCTCCTGCAAGGAAGGCGAAGGGAACAAGCGAATCGAGTACTGTAGGCATCCAGACAAACGCCAGTACCTGCATGAGATACTCGTGCCACAATGTAACAAACGCGAGAAAGGTAGCGGCGGTTAGTAGCCAGTTCGCCGCATCGAATTGAGGATAGTTGGCCTCTACCTGTGTTGCAAGAAATGCGAGAGCTGTACCCTGAATAATGCTCGTAAGCGTGAGATAGGCAGGGGCAAACTGGCTCTTGAGGCGTTGAGAGACCACTTCGGGTGCCGGTTTCATATCCATCCCTTTATTAAAATTTATGTGTTGCATCGTTTGCTTGTTGTTGTGTCGTGTTCGTAGGTTCAAGGTTGACCACAATCGGTTCTTGCGAATTGCGTACAATCACCCATTGTGAAGGTTCGTCAGATGGATTCAGTTCTTGATGTGGCACAAACGGCGGCACATAAATAAAATCTCCTGGCTCAACCGACTCGGAGAATTCCAGGTTGTCGCCCCAACGAATTTGACCGTGACCCGAAACCACGTAAATCACTGTCTCAAGTTCGCCATGATGATGCTTGCCACTTGCGATATGTGGTTCTACAAACGTGACACCTGCCCAAATACCAACTGAACCAGCCAGTTCGCGTGATACGGCTGCGACGCGTTGCATTCCTGGTGTTTGTGGTGTATTCGCGTCGAACTGATGTGGTTTGATGACGCGCACACCCGATAAATCGTGTTGGGAACTCATTGCCTGTCCCTCCATCATGCTTTTTACACATCATATCACCAAAGAAGATTCATGATGCTTGACACAGACACGTGGTAGTGTTATTCTTTGCTCAAAGAAAAATACAAACGCGCAGATCAGGATTACTACACGTTGGCAGAGTCGAGTAGCGAGCCGTGACGGTGCAAGACGGCAGGACAGATACCACGTCGAACCCACCTGAGAGCGTCAACGATAAGAAGTTGACCGGAGCCTCTCCGTTATCATAGAGGGAGCGGTAAGGTGTGATAAATTGGGTGTGATGAATCAGACCCGTACAGGAATTTATCAGATCAATGCCGTACTGAGAGGAACCGCGTTTATTGCGCGGTTCAAGAGAGGTGGTAACACGGGTTTCGGCTCGTCCTTAATGGGACGAGTTTTTTTATGTTCATTTTTAGGAGGAATTATGGCGAACGAAGAAAAATACGTCGAGGAAATCGTCGATCAAGAGGACAATTTTTCAAAGTGGTACAACCAGGTTGTGCGTAAGGCAGAGCTAGCCGATTACGCTCCGGTGCGCGGCTGCATGATTATTCGTCCCTATGGCTACGCGCTGTGGGAGAATTTGCAGCGCAACCTGGACGCACGCTTCAAGGAAACGGATGTCGAGAATGCCTACTTTCCCTTGCTGATTCCGCGCAGTTTCTTTGAGCGCGAGGCCGAGCATGTTGAGGGTTTTGCGCCTGAACTGGCATGGGTCACGCGTGGTGGTGGCGAAGAGCTTGAGGAGCCGCTGGCGATTCGTCCGACGAGCGAGACCATCATCGGGCATACCTACGCCAAGTGGATTCAGAGCTACCGCGACCTGCCGATTCTCATCAATCAGTGGAATAACGTGATGCGCTGGGAGAAGCGCACAACGCTGTTCCTGCGTACATCGGAGTTCTTGTGGCAGGAAGGCCATACCGCTCATCGCACGCTCGAAGAGGCGGAAGAGCGCACGCTAATGATGCTTGAGGTCTATCGCGCATTTGCCGAGGAAGAGGCGGCGATGCCGGTGCTTGTCGGGCGTAAAAGCGAAAACGAGAAGTTCGCGGGCGCGTTGCGTACCTATTCCATCGAGGCTCTCATGGGCGATGGCAAGGCACTACAGGCGGGAACAAGTCACAATCTCGGCACCAACTTTGCCAAAGGCTTCGACATTCAATATCTCGACGCCGATAGCCAGCGTAAGTATTGTGCCACTACAAGCTGGGGTATGAGTACGCGCATGATTGGCGGCATCATCATGGTGCATGGTGACAAGTCAGGTCTGATTATGCCGCCGCGTCTGGCACCGTACCAGACCGTGATTATTCCGATTGCGCGTAAGGATGCCGAGAAATCAGCCGTCGGCGAGATGGTCGAGCGCGTGCAGAAATTGCTCAGGGGCAAGGTGCGTTTCAAGATCGACAACAGCGACAACACGCCGGGCTGGAAGTACAACGAGTGGGAGCTGCGCGGCGTGCCTGTCCGCATGGAGATTGGTCCGCGCGACGCTCAGAGCAACAGCGTGATGCTGGTCCGCCGCGACAACCGTGCCAAAGAAGCGGTGTCGCTCGACGTATTGGAGACGCGCCTACCCGAACTGTTAGAAGAGGTGCAAAAGGCTCTCTTCCAACGCGCCCTAGAGTTCCGTGAGCAGAATACGCACTACACCGAGAGCTACGACGAGTTCAAACAAATCATCGCCGAGAAGCGCGGCTTCGTGCGCGTCAAATGGGCAGAGGACAGTGCAGCAGAGCTAGCCATCAAGGAGGAGACGAAGGCTACGCTACGTGTCATTCCGCTTGACCAACCGCCGATATCTGGCAAATGCATCTACACAGGTAAACCCGCAACCTGCGAGGCTATATTCGCTCGCGCGTATTAGTTTAATGATGGCACTCGCACTCATCAAACAACCCCAAAAAAAAATTCACAACATTTCTCCATGAAGGAGAGACAAATGATTACCTACAATGATTTTGAGAGGGTTGATATTCGCGTCGGCAGAATAATCAAGGCCGAGGACTTTCCACAGGCCCGTAAACCCGCCTACAAGCTCATTATTGATCTAGGTCCCGAAATTGGCACAAAGAGATCGTCGGCACAGATTACAAAGCACTATACAAAAGAGGAACTGGTTGGGCGACAGGTTATCTGTGTCGTTAATTTTCCTACCAAGCAAATCGGCCCGTTCATCTCCGAAGTGTTGACGCTTGGCTTACCCGATAGCGAAGGCAATGTTGTGCTGCTCAGCCCAACGACTGAGGTGCCGCTGGGTGGGAAGATGTTTTAGAAGGATAATTGCTTATGATGAAATTGAGTACGATGTACAAGGTTGATAGTACTGTAGACGCGGATTGGCATAGCCCAATTGCGGAACAAATTCTGGCACGTTGGGAGCATGACGAGGGGTCTGCACAGTTCTTTCGGTCTAGCACAAACTTCGTGTATGTCTTTCACAAAGAGGGGAAGCGTTACTTTCTGCGTTTCGCTGATAGCACCGAGCGAACACGGGAGGCTATTGAGTCGGAGATGTCTCTTCTTAACTGGATCGCAACGAAAGGAATGACGGTTGCGACTCCCATTCAGTCCAAGAATGGACTAGATGTGGAAAGCGTCGAGACAGATATAGGTATATTTCATGCTGTGGTGTTTGCTGGACTGCAAGGCGTTCAATTTGACATTGAAGAGCTTGAGGCTTCTCGCTTCGAGACATGGGGAGCCACGTTAGGAAAACTTCATGCCGCTATGCACTTGTATCGAGATGCAAGCTTGTCCGCTCGAAGCACATGGAAAGACCATCTGGAATTTGTGCGAATGTATGTGCCAAAAGATGATGGAGTGGTACAAGCTGAGCTTGAGCAAATTACTTCGCTGCTTTCTACGCTTCCAATAACCGAAACCGACTTTGGCATCATTCACTTTGACTTTGAACTCGATAATCTTATCTGGCAAGATGACGCTCTAGCAATGTTGGACTTCGACGATTGTTCGCACTATTGGTACGTTGCGGATATTGCATTCGCACTGCGTGACCTCTTTGATAATTCTATTGATCCTGGCAATCCATTCCTTAAAGCATTCATCAAAGGATATTCCAGCCAGTATCCTCTGGATAATGAGCTGCTTTCCCACCTGCCGACATTCAGAAGAATGATAAATCTTTTTACCTATGCCAAACTCGTTCGTTCGATGGATATTGTAAATGAGCAAGACTATCCTGAAATATACAAGTCACTCATTTTGAAGCTGAAAAACGTGATGGATAGATATAGAACATCTCTTACTCAGCAAGCGTCGCAATGAAACTGCGTCCCCAAAAAGAAAGTTGCATGATGCTTCTTGCGGATGTCGTAAGAGGCATTTAAGAAAAAATACAGGGCTTGATTGATTATCAAAAAGATTGGATGAACGTATGAACCCCACAACATTACATCCACAAGGCTTTCGTTCGTGTGCGAAAAATATTGGCATCAAAGATGATACATACGACTTTACCGTAATTGCCTCAGATGTTCCAGCCTCGGCTGCCGCGATGTTTACGCAGAGCCGTTTCAGTGGACCAGCGGTAATTGTTAGTCGTGAGCAGGTGCGCGATGGGCGGCTACAGGCGTTTGTGATTGCTAGCAAAAATGCGAACGTGGCAACAGGCGAACAGGGCCTTGCCAACGCACGCGAAATTGTGCAGCTTGTCGCGGCTGAACTGGTGATACCAGAAGGTGATGTACTTGTTTCCTCGACAGGTGTTGTTGGGCGACAATTGCCGATGGAGCGAATCCGCAATGGTATTAAAGGGTTGAAAGCGGAGATGCAAGAGGGGCAGCTTGACTTATCGGCGCAGGCGATTATGACAACAGACACGCGCTCAAAGATACGTTCCTGTCGAGTAGGAAATGCCGTGCTGGTAGGTATGGCGAAGGGTGTAGGCATGATCGAGCCAAATATGGCAACCATGCTCAGTTATTTTATGACCGACGCACGTATCGATCCTGATACCTTGAAAGTTCTTTTGAAGCAAGCGGTCGATGTCTCTTTCAACATGGTCAGTATAGATACCGATACCAGTACCAGCGATACCGTCGCAATCATGGCAAACGGTCTGGCGGGTGAGGTAGACCTTGAAGCATTCGGGCAGGCATTGCGTACAATGGCGATAGAACTGGCGCAAGAGCTTGCACGGGATGGTGAAGGGGCGACGAAACTGTTAGAGGTAACGGTACAGAATGCGGCATCGTTCGTGCAGGCGAAGCGCGTAGCGAAGGCGATTGTAAACTCACCACTCGTCAAAACAGCCGTTTTTGGTGCCGACCCAAATTGGGGACGCGTCGCAATGGCAATCGGTAAATGTGATGAGCAAACGGATATCACGCCCGAAAAAGTCTCGATTGCCTTTGGCGACATCCTCGTGTACGACGGGAAGAGCCTCGGTGAAGACAACCTAGAGCAACTCGAAAAGTATTTACAGGAGCCAGAGATTGTTATTCGTGTCGGGCTTGGTCTAGGTGAGGCTGAGGCAACAGTGTGGGGCTGCGATTTGTCGTATGAGTATGTGCGCGTGAATGGGGAGTATACTACATAAGGAGTTGTTATCATGCCTGAAAGAACATTTACCGCTATCTTACATAAAGAGGATGAATTGTACGTTGCAGAATGTCCCGAAGTAGGTATAGCGAGTCAGGGCGATACGATTGAGGAAGCTGTCGCTAATTTGAAGGAGGTAACAGAACTGTATCTTGAAGAGTTTCCAATGCCAAATGTTGGTCGTTCGCTTGTGACTACATTTGAGGCAAATTATTCGGCTTGATGATGACGTTAGAAAATAGCACTAAAACGCGTAGTGGTTTGCCTATCTGTGTATGATATTTTTTCGTAGGGACCAGATGTATCGCGTCCGAAGCCGATTTATCGACTATAGGTTGACATAAAAACGAATCATAGGCGATACATCTGGTCCCTACGAAAAGGTTGGTACCTACATTATCTGTACATTCAACACCTCTCCATCCAACCAACATGTATATACAACGCCCTTTGATTCTCCTATCAGGCGTGCCTGTTCACCTAACCAACGTGCGAGAAACTCTAAAGAGACTCCCCATTGCTCTAGGATGAGTTTATCCTGTGTGAAGATAACCTTTATCAGCCATGTATCGTTATCGTGTTCTAACTGAACGCTGCTGCTTCCATGTGATACCACCATACTTACGGCACTACTCCTTGCTTGTTGTTCCAAGATTTCTTTCCGAGAAATTGAGTCGGGCAAAGTACTGTCGTCGATACGATGCGGTTCCATGAAAAATTGGGCTGCCTCTTCTGGTGTCAATCCAGCTTTTTGTGCTAATGCGAATGCATATCCTGTAAACATGGTGACGCGTTGCTGTAATAACTCGTTGGTCTCTTCCTGTGTCATTGTTTCAAAGGGAACTGCCTGTGTCATGTGTTTTGCGTCCTTTCTTATAGTTTTGTGCTAATGAAATAGGCAAGAGCAGAGAATGCTACACCAACAAGATTATTGGTGTAGCATTCTCTGCTCTTGCCCATAAAAATGACAGGCAACTTTCGTAAGTTGCCTGTCGAGGTGTTCATTATATATCAGAATGAATTTTTGTCAAGCCGCAAAAACACTTCGTCGAGATTTTCCTTTGCCCATGCAATTTCCCAATCAATGAAGCCGAGACTGCGATAGAGTTGAGAGGCGGCTATGTTTTCCTTGCGATGGCTTGTGGCAATGAGTTGTACCTGTGGATAGAGCTTGAGGCGACGGATTACCTCAATCATAGCAGCTTTGCCGTAGCCTTGATGTTGGTATTGTCGGTCAATCATCAGGCGTTGAACGAAGCCGACACCAGCGGTTATCTCGTACATCGTAAAACCAATCATCGGTAACATTGGCTGTTCGTAGCCTATCATAGTGCCATCGTAGATGGCAAAAGGAAACAGGTGCGGATTGACTTTTGCCTCCGCTAATGATTTTATGTTCGACGCTACTAACCCCTCTTGCTTCTGCTCTACTCTGAGGTTGATGCACTCTTGAAAGTTCCCGACAGTCACGTCGCGCAGATGTACCTGTACCATAGTATTCCCTCTCGCTTATTTCACAATAATCACAATTGGTAGCGTTGTCACCGAGTCTATCGCTACATGCTGGTTGCCTGCGTTGACGTAGAGGCCAGTGGAGGCACCACCGTCGAGGTTAAGGGCGGTTTTGATTGAGAGGTCGGAGGAGGCGAGAAGGTCGGCTAGTTCGTCGAGCGAGAAGGCGGAGCCGGGGCTGGCGATGAGCAGAAGGCGACCTTGTGTGTCCACCGCGACGATGCTACGACGCTGGCTGGCGGCGTTGGCATCGAATTGTGTGCGTTTACCGTTCATCATGAGCATGGGCGAGGATTGTATGGCCTGTGTCAATTGCTCGTTGTTGGGATCGTAAGGATATTGGCTAAGAGAACGTAGACGAATGTAGCCCTGCGAATCAACGGAGAGCATGCCGCCGAAGCCGTTGTAGGACGTGCCGTATGCCTGTCCGTTGGAGACGACGAGGGCTGTCGTCTCGTTGTTTTGATTGAAGTAGCCACCATTCATGATTGCGATAGCCTGCTCCTGGTTCATCCATGCATCCATCGCCAATGGCTGAGTTGGTTGATAGCCGATCTTGAGGTGTACTTTGTTGAGGTCGAAACGCACAATCGTTACGGTATCTTCGTTGTTGCCTGGACTCTTCCAATCCTCATAGCGTATCTCTACTCCTGGTTTCGCCGTTACCCATTGATTTAATGCGGGTGTACCATTCGCTGGTGTTGGCGAGACCGTTGGGGTACTTCCACCAATAGTAATCGTAGGTGTACTACAAGCAAGTAGCGTACTTACCAGTAAGAAGAGGAGAAGACTGAGTGTAAAAAACTTCTTAGGCAAAATCATCATATCTTTCTAAGCGTGTAGGCCCAAATAAATATTAATCAAAGCAGAAGCAATATTTTTGGCGTAACGGGTATTTATGGCAAGCGC
>CAXUGH010000126.1:187-13629 GCA_964250365.1 uncultured Ktedonobacteraceae bacterium | reverse complement strand
GGGAAACTGGGGCACAGCCCCAGACCCCAGTCAAGGGGTTGCACCCCTTGCATCCTAGCGTTTATATAATCCTGTTTCGCAGAATTCCGATGCCGTCGATCTCTAACTCCACTTCGTCGTCGCGTTCGAGCCAGCGGTGTACGTTTGTGCCGAGTTCGAGGATGCAGCCCGTGCCAACGGTGCCGGAGCCGATGACATCGCCGGTACGAATACGGGCGTTGCGCGAGGCGTAGGCAATCATCTGCGGAAAACTGTAGTATATCGAGTTGAAGTTGCCACGCGAGACTTCACGCCCGTTGATACGCGCTACCATTTGCATATCGTAGCGTTCGCTGGCTCCCTCTCCTGTGCGGCGCGATGCTAGCTCATCGGGGGTTACAAGGATGGGGCCGAGCGAGGTGGCGAAGTCTTTGCCCTTGCCGGGACCGAGGCCAATGCTCATATCCTTCATCTGGAAGTCGCGGGCACTCCAATCGTTCATGATGGTGTAGCCCGCAATATAGCTGGCTGCTTCCTCGACAGGAATGTCTTTGCCATCACGCCCTATGATACAGGCTATCTCTAGCTCGAAGTCGAGGGCATGGCTGCCAACGGGATACGGAATAGGATTGTCGTGTCCGTAGAGTTCACTGTTGTTTGTGAAGTAGAAGGTTGGCACCTCGTACCATTCGGGCATCATGCCGAGGCCGCGATGGGCGCGTGCGGTCTTCACATGCTGCTCAAATGCATAAAAGTCGCGCACGGTTGGTGGGTCTGGCACTGGTGGCAGCATAACCACTTCATTCAGCGTGTACTCTTCGCGCACCGTTCCTTGAGCCTGCGTAAGAGAACTTGATAGTTCGCCCAGGACGACAGGAAGACCAGCAGTAAACGCTGGATAGGTTGGTCCTGTGAGCGGTCTAGGATGCAGCGCGACCTGCGCCTTGAGTACACCATCGGGGTCGCGCAAGAGTTCGAGCAGCGAGGGGTATTCCAGGGCAATAATCGTATTGTCGGAGAGAACCCCTGCACGCGTTTTACGTTCACCTGTGAGGAACGTGAGCAACTTCATAATTACAGATTTCCTCGTAAATCCTGCTCGCGCTCCAATGCCTCAAAGAGTGCCTTGAAGTTGCCTTCTCCGAAGCCGCGTGCGCCCTTGCGTTCGATGATTTCAAAGAACACGGTTGGGCGGTTGACAATGTTCTTGGAGAAGATTTGCAGCAGGTAGCCTTCATCGTCATGGTCAATCAAAATGCCGAGTTCAGCGAGTTGATGAATGTCTTCATCAATCTTGCCCACGCGGTCAAGCACGGTTTCGTAGTAAACACCAGGAGTCTTGAGAAATTCAACGCCGCGCTCTTCCAGGTTACGCACGGTGCTGATGATATCGTCGGTAATCAGGGCGACGTGTTGTACGCCTGGGCCGCGATAGAAGTCCAGGTACTCCTCAATCTGAGATTTGCGGCGTCCCTGTGCAGGTTCGTTGATGGGCAGTTTGATACGTCCACTGCCGTTCTCCATCACCTTTGACATCAGGGCGGAATATTCGGTGCTGATGGCGCGATCATCGAAGTGAATCATTTGCGTGAAGCCCATCACACGTTCGTAGAAGCCGACCCACTCGTTCATCTTGCCAAGCTCGACATTGCCGACTACGTGGTCGATAGCAGCAATGCCAGCAGGACGTGAACGCGGTGGGACATTCGTTGTTAGTGGACGATAGCCCGGCATGAATACACCTTTATAGGCGTGGCGTTCAACGAAGGTATGCACAGTGTCGCCATAGGCTGCAATGGTGGCGAGTTTGACGCTCCCGTAATCGTCCTTGAACGTATGCGGCTCGCCAAGCCCCTTCGCACCACGTTTTGTGGCCTCGGCATAGGCGCGTTCAGCATCCTCTACACGAAAAGCCACGACTTTGACGCCATCGCCGTGCTGCTTGATATGCTCAGCTATCTCGCCCTCTGGTCCAAGCGATGAGGTGAGTACAATGCGAATATTGCCTTGTTCCAGCACATAGCTATTGTGGTCACGGATGCCTGTTTCCAGGCCAGCATACGCGATAGGGGTAAAGCCCCACGCGTGATTAAAGTAATAGGTGGCTTGCTTGGCATCACCTACGTAAAATTCGAGATAGTCGAAATTCTGGATGGGCATAAAATCTTGTTCGGGCATCGAGAAACTCCTTTGTTTCAGCATGTGGTCAACAAAAAATGTGGCGTAAATACATGTGACGCTTCACAGTATACGCCAGATATCCCTCTCTTTCAAGGAGGGGTATCTGGCGTATACAGAGACTTCACAAAAGTTAGAACTGTAATTATTGTCTTACAGACGCTTTGTCCTGTTAGAGCGATTATATGAATCTACTTATCAATCTCACTTGTTCAGCTTTATTTTCTAGGACATAGCCCTTTCTCTTTCCGTCCTCTAAATTGGTCATGAGTTGAAATCCAAGCCGCTCTAGTATCGCTTGCCCTTCGAGGGTGACACCGACTGCATACCAGTTCTTAATATTATATTGATGCGTAAGCGCAATTGCCCACCGAATCGTTTTCCTGAGCAGGAAAGCACCAACCTCTTTATCCCGCTCGATATTCTCGGTAGATATCACCTCGATGATAGGTATATAAACTGATATCTGTTTTTCTGTCCATTTTTTGATGGCGTGTGGCGGAATATCCTTTTCTCTCATCCGATTGTAAAGAAGATCAAGGATAATGGTTTCATCCAACGGAAGAAATGTTGTCCATCCAAGAATTTTGTTTCTCTCTTTGATATTCATAGAGATTTCATCATTCTTTTTCCTCCATTCTAACAGCGTCTTGAATGGTACCACATCTTCATCTTCATAGGGTTGAAGCGTGATTTCCTGTTTTATCCATGCATCAGCGATAGTTGAGAGCGTAAATGTCAACTTATCCTCTTCCTCATCATTTGATCCAACTTCTGCTAACACATCTATAGCTTCTTTAGGAAATCTCATGTTCGGGCGTTTGCCTTTGGATGGAATACGTCCTTCCCTGACTTCTCTATAAAAAGATGTACTCGGCTTTCCGAGAATTTGCATAGCCTCTTTAGCAGTGTAATAGTCCTCGTTCATCAGTCCCTCTTCCTCATATTTTAGATAGCAACTTCATTGTACTGGATTGTTGGTAGTTGGTAAAGAGTTCTTGGTGATAGGATTAGTGGTATTGACAAATCCTGCTTTGGATGGTATCTTGTATCTAGGTAATTGAAAATTGGATATTGGCAATTGGCAGTACTGGCTCACATATTCACAGTATGGAGCCAGCAAGAAGAGCCTAGTCCTTGTAAACCCGACCTAGACTCTCGCAGGGTACAATACCTGCATGAGAGTCACCTGTCAAGCACAGTACACCTAAAGGAGCTTGAAGATGACCAAAGAGCAACCCATTTCCCCATTGATTGACTTTTGTAGTGCGACCTCTCGTCAGCAGTATGAACGTGGAGTGCAGCAGCTTTTACACGCAGAGGACACCGAGAACGAGGTGACACACGAATTTCTCCCTGATAGTTACTTCGTCAACATCGTGAAATCTTGTGTCCAACGCCCTGAGTTCGACAACCTATCTGGTGAACCATCAGTCAAGCACGCCCTCTGTTTTTTCCTCGGTGTGCTGCATAGTGGCGTTCTCTCTCCCATCACAGGGCTAATTCGACCTGATGTCACAACGCTGGTGGTCTTAATCCATCAAGAGTTCGCCAGAGGCTACAACGTGGGCAGACGCTGGTACTTCTTCGATGCCATGCCTGATGAGGAGCGGCACTACACTGAGGAACGCGTTCTACAGGAGGTATGTGACCTTTTTGCTGATATTCCAGAAGCGTTTGTGGAGGGTGCTGATGACAGCGATATTCAGTACAGCGTGGGAACATTATTGGGGGCACTCAGTGCGCGGTTGTTTCCTGCAACGAGTGAAGAACGTCGTCAGTGGGAAGCCGACTATCAGTATTGGGTGACACATGCTCAGCAAGAGCGTGTGACCGAACCGCTTACGCTTCCTGTTCCTGAGTACGTCTAAGAGAGCTAGGACTATTCAAAGTGAGCATCTTGCTCACTTTGAATAGTCCTAGAACGTAATTCTCTATTATCAAGCGAGTGTTCAGTATGCAGCAAATCATCACCGCTAAATTGAAGCTCCTCACCACACCAGAGCAGTTTGAAGCATTACGACAAACACAACTGGCATATCGTGATGCCTTGAATGCAATGAGTCGCTATGCCTTCGAGCAACGCAAAACTAGCAATGTCACTCGACTGCACAAAGGGATGTATGCCGAGTTACGCATGAGCTATCACCTCCCTTCCCAACTAGCGTGTAGTGTCGAGCGACAGGTCGCTGCTACCTACAAGGGACTTTGGACGAAACTCAAGAAGAATGCCGAGCATCGTCGCAAGAAAATCACCAAGAAACGCTTCCAGGGACTGGACAAGCCTCCCAAGTACACGTCCCCGACGGTGCAGTACACCTATGAACGTGATTACACCTTTCAGCGAAACCAGCAAGTCAGTGTCGGAACGCTGAACGGGCGTGTCAGCATTGCCTACAAGGGCTACGATGAGCATATTGCCCTCATTCAACATGGGGCAAGCATTGGTGGTGCAAAATTGTGGTATGACCGAGCAAAGAAACAGTTCTATCTGCTCGTCTCCTTGACCATTGCTATCACTGACTCAACCCCCGCACAACTGAACGAAGTCGTCGGTGTCGATGTCGGCATTCGCTACCTAGCAGTGACCTCGACTTCAACAGGCAAGGCGACTTTCCATTCAGGAAAACGAGTCAAGCACAAAGCCAACCATTACGCACGCTTACGGAAACGCTTGCAGCAAAAAGGCACTCGCGGCGCGAAACGTCGAGTCAGACGTATCGCCCAACGAGAGAGACGGTTGAAATTGCAAGCCAATCACAGTATCGCCAAACAGATCATCACGCAACACCCACACGCATTGTTCGGGTTAGAACAGTTGACGGACATCCGAGAGCGCACTAAGCGGAGAAAACGCAGACGCAAGAAGGACGGCAAGGGCTACGAGCAAGTGTCACCAAAGGCACGCAAAGCCAATCATGTGTATTCGCAATGGTCCTTTGCCGAACTGCATGCACTCATCAGTTACAAAGCGACGCTCTCAGGATCACTTACCATCAAAGTAGATGCCGATTACACGTCAAAGAGATGTCCAATGTGTGGGCACACTGCCGATGAGAACCGTCCACACAAAGGGTTGCTCTTTGTGTGTCAGAGTCCCAAATGTGGGTACACGTTGCATGCTGATCTGATTGGCGCAAGAAATCTCGTGATGAGAACGCTTCTAGTCCGGCACGACTGGACTAGGACGGGTACCCTGTCAATGTACCCTGATGCATCGGACAACGAAGCCAAAGCAGTGCGTCTGCAAAGGTACACTGAGTTGCGGTGGAGTCCAGGTGTAAGCCGAAAGGCAAGCCTCCGGTCAGAGACCGAAGGTGATTGACCCCCATTATACGCAACACGATTGTGTAACCGCAAGGTAGTGAAGGAGCTAGGGTAATGACAATGCTTAGCTCTCATGTTATGATAGACGTGATTTTATAGATGTATATTTAGAGGAGAGACTTTTATGGCTCAAGAACCGGAGCAACAGCCGCGGACAGACGCAATTCCTGATCCTCAATTTCCTTATGGCGCGATGGCATCTCACGAATCTCAGCCATTGCCAGCACCTCAGCATTCATATCTTTCGCCAGAGTTCTATGCACAACAGGCTTCTCCTGTACAGCAGACAGAGGCGCAGTCGGGTGGCTACACGGTGCCAACTCCTGGCCCCTACGTTTCACCAGTGCCACAACCTCCCTATAATCCTGCTATGGGTTATGCGCCACCGCAACAGCCGTATGGAGCAGGCTCGAACTATGGGCATGGAGGGATAGCACCAGACTATTATGGAAATAGATATGGCGACACATTATTGCCGCCACCGCCAGCAACGCCGTTACCGCTTGCGGAGGCTCTTCGCCAGCTTCCTGGACAATATTGGCGAGCAATCTCGCGTCCCGCCGGTGCAACATTCGCAAATGAAATGGGGAAAGCAGGATGGGGGATTATATGGGTACAAATTGTGTTCTACACACTTTTCATAACTCTGCTGAACATTATTTCGCGTCTTATTCAGGCACAACGCCCAGTTCCAGCAACAAACACAAGTTCCTTGTCTCCTGCAACAATTCAAGCGTTACAAAATTTTACAAACTTTATTGTTGCTATCACTCCTTATATTGAACTACTCTACATTCCGCTTTCGATATTCATTGGTACAGGTATTCTCTTCTTGCTAGCAAAAGCGTTCGGTGGTGTGGGAAGGTTTGTGCAACAACTCTACTGCACATTGCTATTTATTGTGCCACTCGGTCTCATCGTCAGCATTCTCTCGCTTTTGTTGAGTCTTCTCCCAGTGGGTGGCTCGCTCCTCGTCATACTGTTCGCGTTAGCAAACATCAGTTATGAGGGCGTACTGATGGGATTTATGCTTATGCCCGTACATCGGATAAGTGGAGGGCGTGCGGCTGGTTCGGTGTTGATTCTCTACGGGATTGCCTTTTTGATAGTGTGTGTGTTTGCGTTTATTCTCGCTATTATCTTCGCGGCCTCTATACAGCCACAATAAGGACGCGATAGTACTTCTGTACGCTGTATTGAGTTACACGAATAGAAAGCGTATACTAGCACCTGTGAGTGCTTACTCTTAGTAGATAACACTCATGCTGTACATTCGCATAAAGTATGCACATGCACATTTTATGTATTGACACATAAAAAAGTAGAAGAGGATAATATATCACTCATGGATTTCACAGGTAGTCGAACTATTAAGGCAGCGCGTTCTGTAGTATTCCAGGCATTGCTCACACCGGAAGTACTCAAGAACAGCATTCCAGGTTGCGAGAGTGCAGAGCTTGTCAACACACCACAGGGTCAGCAGCTCAAGCTGGTAGTCACCACCGGTATCCCCGGCTTCAAAGGCCCGTACACTATTTACTTGCAGGCAAACGACGTGATTGCGCCATCACACATGGTACTCGTCACGGAGCCAAATAGCTCGGTTGGTTCGGTCAAGGCCACCTGCGCTATCGACCTCACAGATGATGCCGCTGGCACGCTCTTGAGCTATAATGCCAACGCAGCAACATCAGGCAAGATTGCATCGGTTCCCGAAATGATTATCAAGCCAGGAGTCAAGGGTGCTCTCGATCAGTTCTTCAAGAACTTCGAGAAGCAGGTCAGCACGGTCAACGCATAAATATTGGTAACACAAAATCAATAGCATAAAGGCACTCGTGCCTTTATGCTATTGATTTTGTGTTACCAATATTTATGCTACGAAACGAGTTCGAGAGTTGGCACTTCGAGAACGCGGGCTAAGAGACGTAGATGATAGGGTTGAGGGTCTTCGCGCCCATTTTCGAGGTGTGTAATGGTGTCGCGCCGCATGCCCGTTAGGGTTGCAAGTTGACTGAGGCTCAACCCTTTGCGCTGACGGAGAATGCGGAGTTTAGGGATACCACGGGCTTTAATAGCTGTTATCTGCTTCATAATCAACCTCTCCTTTGAGGCTCTGCTGTAAACTTATTCAGCGCCGTTGCTGGATAAGTGCCTGCACCCGCAGGCATAATATGACTTTACGGTACTAGCATACCAGATAACGGGATGAGTTGTCCAGTAATCCTGCCTAATAAAAATACAAGAGGCGACTTTAGAGTTGCCTCTTGTATTTTTATTGAATAGTGTTGAGTGCCTCATTTAGAGGGAGCTTGTTCTGAGAAAACGTTCGGGTTTGATGGTGGCGTATCCGTATTGACAATCTGCAGAGAAGAACCATTCGGCCCATTGGGATAGACGATATCGTCGGCGAAAGGCCATGTAGAGTCATCGGGGGCAACGATAATATTGTCAACGTGTCCCACCACATAGATGGCATGCATGTTATAGGATTGTAACGAACTGGCAATAGCGAGGAGCGTATCTTGTTCGATGCCATCGCGCTGATCACCTACGATCCAGAACACGGTGTTGTCATGCTCATAAATGATTTCGCTGCGCCCACCATAAATCCACGCATGAGAGAATTTATTGATGCGTACCCACTGACCATCAACATAGATTGCTTTATACGCCCCCTTGACAATAGGTTGAGCGGCACCTGATTGTACAACCTGAAGCACCTGGCCCTTTGGTTTGAACTCAAAAACAGAAATCTGGCTAAAACCGTGTGCAACTGCTCCCTGATGCATATACGAGTAATCTAATTCTAGTGCAGGACCATCAGCCCAGCTCTGGTCAACGCTTTGATACAAGGCCATAGAACTCAACGTATAGTGATTTGGCACAAAGGTTGGACTTTCCAAAGGAAACTCTAGTTGTTGTTGTGCATCAAGCAAGCTAATTCTACCAGGTTCAGCAATCGTATTGAGCATACGCTGACTCTGTGTCTTCTTTTGAGGAAGGTTAGGATAGCTATTGACCTGTAACACTCCGCTATGAGGGCCAGAAAGTAGGACTTCTAATCCAGATGCGAAAGAAGGGCCAGTAGCAACCAGCGTAAAAAAGATAAAGAGCAACGAGGCGACAAGCAAGGCGACAACCGAGCGTTGCGAACGGACACGTCTCATTAAGGAACGTCCTGAATTGACCTCAGAACGAAAGAGGCGACGATTCAAATGTAGTTGTCTAAAAACACGAGCCTGCGTCTTGTACTCAAGTTCGTGTCCAACGGGTTGAAAACGAGGATTTTCCGCGTCTAAGAGCGTTTGCACAAAATAGGGAGGCATCTCCTCCTGTTCAGGAGAGAACAGCGTCTTCAGCTCTTGCGCGAACGCCACATCTTCATCAGTAAAATCATCGGGTAGTCCTAATTGCAGCCTGAGCAACAGGGAAGAATCAACATGTTGGTCTTCCCCTTCCTTCTCAAATTCGCTCATACTCATATGCATGCTCCTTGAGAGCCTCGCGTAAGCTTTTCCGCGCACGCCAGAGTCGCGTATCAACAGCATGGCGTGTTAGGCCAGTCTTTGTTGCAAGTTCTTCAGTGCTAGCGAACTTAAAATAACGCTGGTAGATCAGATAACGGTCAAGCTCAGGCAGCGTCGCCAAGGCGAGACGCAGTTCTTCGCGTCTCTCGCTCTGTTCTAACAAGTTTTCCATACTCGACTCTGGGTGAGGTGGGAGCATCACACGGTTTTCGCTCTCATAACCTCCCCAGCCAAAATTTTTTCGATTTCCCATACTCTCCGATGAAGACCATTGACGGTTCTCATCAGCGGACTGTGTGTTGTGTACCTGACGGCGACACAACTGACGACGACGGTCTAACGCTATATATTTAGCACGCATGGTAAGCCATGTTCGTAGCGTGCCGCGCCCAGGATCAAAGGAGGCGATTTCTTGCCAGACCGCAACAAAGAGGTCATTGACACACTCTTCGGCGTCTTGAGCAACACCTATGCCGTCCAATACGACGCGAATAAAATAAAATAGTTCTCGTGAATAACGGGCGATGAGCGTCTCTAGTGCGTCGGGATTGTGTTCATGCAACCCTTGTGCGAGATCATCATCTGACCAGTCCTGTCGTACCATCTTAGCTCCTTACAAGCTTTCAATATCTCTCCACAAATAAGCGGTCGCCCTGTGGCACATATTCTAGCAGAGCAACTCGTGCGGTGAGAAGAGACATACCTCGTTGTTCAGGAGTCCACCCGCCTTTTCACTAGATATACGTTCTCAAAGGCAAGCTTCTCTCACAACATAGGCTTTTTGTAATCTTGCGTCAATTAACGGAAAAAGTCAAGCTTTTTGGGGAGCTTTTTTTACGTAATTTTAACAATCCTAATGTGATGCTAACAATGATAAGAAAAAATGGGGCATTTGCGTCTGTGACACAAATGCCTCATTTTTTCTTATCATTGTTAATTTTCTGTTATGCTGCTGCAATGAGATCAGGCACTAGCTTGTTCGCAACGGGACTGCCAAGACCCGTTACATAGTCATAGCCAGTATTGGCATTACAGAGAGCACCACAACTACCATTGCTACCGGAAACGATATCATGGAAATCGGTGGCATAGTGTGTCTTTGCAGTTGCGTAGATTTGCGTATCGGCATTCTTGAGAGGACTTGTACGATGCTGATCTACCAGAGCGAGAACGCCCGCGAACATCGGTGCGGCAACGCTGGTACCACCGAGTACAAAGAAGCCCTGTTGACCATTGTAGCCGAAGCTGTCGTAGACAACCACACCAGTTGCTGGATCAGCGACCATAGCAACGTCAGGAATACCGCGCGTCTTGTTGTTATTGAAACCAGCCTGATATGCAGGAGCAGTCTCATAAGCACTGAGTCCGCCGCCGCTACCACTCCATGCGGTCTCACTGACATAGGTTCCATCAGCCTGAGTATTGAGCGTGGTTCCACCAACAGAGGTCACGTATGGCGAGGCAGCAGGATATTGTGCGCCTGTACCGCTATCACCAGATGAAGCGGCGAAGCTCACACCTTTAGCATTACCAGCAGCGAAGATACCATCCGCCTTGGGGCCAGTCTCGGCAGGGAACTCGCCACCGCCAAAGCTCATTGAAATAACTTTCGCGCCTTGCTTCTGGTATGCGTTCTTGACAGCACTAAAAAGATTACCGTTGGTGGGACTTTTCGCTGCCTCAAGGATAATCTTCGCGGCAGGAGCGATGGCATGCACCATCTGTACGTCGAGATCGGACTCTAATGCCCATCCCTGATCGACGGTCGCTGGCTTGCCTTGCGGATAGATGGTTGTAACGGTGCCTGCTGGCAGACCATAGGTTGAGTCATAGGTGTTGAGGTCAGCTTGTGCATTCGGATTGCCATATGCATCGACGATGGCAACGGTGATACCAGCTCCATTATTTGGTAACTGAGCGACACCATAGGCTTTGCGGAACTGAGCAGGGGTTAGGCCACCACCACCACTGCCGCTGTTGTGGGAGAAGCGATGAACGTGCATAGGATTTTTCGCGGTACGACCTGAGAAGTCGTCCGTGAAGGCTGCTTTCGTATGACCGACTGTGTTGAAGACGGTGAACGCTGTCGCAGCCACCGCGAGTAGTGCAGTCACGACGAGCAGTGATGCAGTCAACTTACGCATGGAAATAACACACCTCTATTCTTTTGTTGTAGATGTAGATGAGTATCTACAGGGCTACTATACCTGAGTATATCGGCATAAATCAACAAAATGGAGAATGGTACTACAAAAAGGGCTACCCTCCTTAACCGCTCACGAGTGGTTAAGGAGGGTAGCCCTTTTTGTAGTACCTATCAGGGTGTTCTAGCGAACGTTGAGCATGGGAATTTTCGAGACGGTCCAGCGGTCATTGGGGCTAGCGACCTCGAACTGAACCATTGAGATGGCATCAGTGGGACAGCGCACAACACACAATCCACAGCGAATGCACTTCTCTTCGTCGATAATCATATCGGCACCGCCCTGCCATGTCTCGGTGCTTTGGTGCATAGCGTCGCCCTTCACGACACGGGAGAGACCCTCCATGCTGATACAGTCATAGGGGCAGATATCGACGCAACCAGAGCAGAGAATACAGATCGACGGGTCAATCATGATATTCAACTGGCATTGGAGACAGCGACGCGCCTGCATCACAGCTTGTTCGGGTGTATAGCCTAACTCGGCTTCGCGCGTGTTGCTGTAACGTTCCTTGAGAGGTAGGGACGGAATCAATTCGTGTCCAATAGACTCGTAGTTATCGACCATACCGCGACGGTAGTCGGGGAGTTCGACCTCTTCAGCAGCCTCGGCAGGTTTGTCTATACCACCAAGATAGCGGTTAATAGCACCTGCGGCATCGCGTCCATCGCCAATAGCGGAGATGAGGTTACGCGAGCCTTGTGTATAGTCACCACCAGCGAATAGGCCAGGAATGTTCGTCATCCAGCTATCAAAGTCTACCAGCGGAATGCCATATTTGTTGACCTCAAGCCCTAACTCTTCTGCCTGCAACCACGAGGCATCGCTATACTGACCAAAGGCCGGTATCACGGTATCTACATCAAGGTTGAACTCGCTACCAGGAATTGGCACGGGACGACGACGCCCACTGGCATCGGGGTCGCCCAGTTTGTTACGCACGAAGCGTACACCGCTGGCATGCACACCATCGTCGGTCAGGACAGCAGTTTGTGTGGCAAGATATGAGAACTCGACGTTCTCAAATACCGCCTCATCAACCTCGTATTCATCAGAGGGCTGCTCTTCCTTTGAGCGACGATAGACAACGTAGACCTTCTCGGCACCGAAGCGGATGGAGGTGCGGCAGCAGTCAAGAGCGGTAAAGCCAGCACCCAGGATGGCGACGCGCTTGCCAATGAAGGCAGGCTCGCCATAGTTGGTCTTTTCAAGGAGGCGAATGCCTTCTATGACGCCTTTGAGGTCGGCACCCGGAATAATCTTGTTATCGGGACCAGCCAGAGGATTCGAGATGTAACAACCTGCGCCGACGTATACCGCGTCATATTGCGCCATAAGGTCTTTGAGTTGTACGTCACGCCCAACGCGCACATTGTACTTGACCTCGACGCCGATGTCTTCCATGTACTCGTCGCACTCTTCGCGTGTGACATCACGCGGCAGACGCCAGACAGGAATACCGTTGACCATTACACCGCCACCTGTCGGATATTGCTCGTACACAGTGACGGGATAGCCCATCTCGCGCAGGTCACGAGCGCATGCGAGGCCAGCGGAGCCAGCACCAATTACGGCGACTTTCTTGTCTTGGGTAATCGGCGTTTTCTCAGCATGGTGGCGATATTCGCGGTGATCGGCGGCGGCACGTTTCAGCCAGCAGATGGCGATAGGCTTGCCATCGACCTTGTTGCGGCGACACACCGGCTCACAGGGACGCGCACAGGTACGCCCTAGCACGCCAGGAACAATGTTGGCTTTGCGGTTCAAAAGATATGCCTCGTCGAAACGAGCCTGTGAAATTAAACCAATATAGGTGGACACGTCGGTATGCGCGGGACAGCCCACCTGACAGGGAATGTTCGTCTGATACCAATCAGGGGTCACGCCAACCGATTGGTAACGGGCTTCCAAGCCGCTATCGGGATTAAACATGTTCGGGTCCTTTCCTGAGCATCCACAATATGCTAACGATTAAAGACGTAGGCAAGCATGTGCGGAGCAGGGGAGATAGCATTTGTATGATGGCCTACCATATAAATATCCCCTCTGCACTAGGCCGATGCCAAGAGGAATGTATAAGAGCTTTTGACATACGTTGTACGTGCATTTCCGCACGATGAAGCTTCGTTTTCCTTCTCAGATTATAGCATAGGGTGGGAATAGGAGACAATTATGTTGTAGAAACAACCGAAGAGAGAAGCAAGGTGCAAGGCTGTAGGCTTGG
>CAXUGH010000126.1:0-177 GCA_964250365.1 uncultured Ktedonobacteraceae bacterium | reverse complement strand
CAACCCCCCCCAGCCGCTCCCTCGCGGCCCCCCCCCCCCCCTTGCTTCTCTCTTCGGTTGTTTCTACGTATTATTTAGTGATTTGAGCAATCAACCCTGCGAGTAATGCTGCACGAGGCGCGATGCTATCGAGCAAAAGATACTCGTAGGGGCTGTGGTCGCGGCCTCCGATGGGAC
>CAXUGH010000125.1:9299-13646 GCA_964250365.1 uncultured Ktedonobacteraceae bacterium | reverse complement strand
ATCTTTTTCATTCGGTTTTATTGTGGACCTGGATCTTGTTCTTCTTCGGCTGCCCCACCATTTCCACCGTTTTTACGTTTGCCAAAAACAAATTTCTCCATCCCATTGAAATTTATCACCAATACTATTGACATTTCTTGTAATCGTATGTTAGTATTTTCATACAAGAGCAAAAAGTATCAGGCAAGTAACAAATATTGCCAAATAAAAATCATAAAATAGCAAAGTGACGAAAGGAAGCAAATCATGGAAGGCAACATCTACATGCAAGAGAAAGAACTTGAACAGCTACAGCGTACACGTTTGCGCGAGATCGAGCAGGGTCATTTGATTGCACAGGCAACAGGCGACTCCGCTGGTATCCGTCACATGATAGGGCAAATTGGAACACTCCTTGTCACTCTAGGCAAGAGTTTGGAGAGAGTGGAGCGGCACAATGTGTCCTTGACAACCTCACCGACTCGTGCTTCTTTGTCTGGGCACTTACGCTAACACCATTTCGGAAATTATTGTAGAGGAGAATACTACGTATGCATCCATTGATTACCAGAGACCCGGTGAGCGGGGGCGAGATGATTGCGACGCGCCTGGAATGTCCAGAGAGCGGCATTATCATCGAGGGACAATTTAGCCTCGGCTGGATCGGGCGCCTCACACGCGAGCAACTCGATTTCGTCGAACTGCTCGTCAAGTATCGCGGCAACATTCAAAAGCTCGCCTCCGAGATGAACGTTGCCTACAACACGGCACGTAGCCGCTTAGATGAGATAGTCACCGCGCTGGGTGGTCCACCCGAAAACGATGGACGCCAGGACCGCCGCGTTGTGCTGGACCGTCTCGCCGCAAAAGAGATTGGCGTCGAGGAGGCGATGCGCCTCCTGAAAAGCTAGGTAAACCGTTATGGCAACATCAAAAGAGGAACGCGACCGCATTCTGCACATGGTTGAATCGGGACAGGTTACGGCGAACGAGGCATCGCAAATCCTCGATACGCTCGAAACCGATGGCGATGCCAACGTAGAACGCGAAAGCGAGCGTAGGCGCGAACGCCTCCTACGCATTCGCGCAACTAGCGTCAATGCGCGAACGCAAAAAGTGTATGTGACGGCAACGATTCCAGTACGCCTTCTCAGGATTGGTACGCGGCTCGGCCTGCGTTTCATACCACAAATCAACACTACAGCACTTGAAGAACTGCTACGCACTATTGAAAGCGGTGCCACCGGGCGTCTGCTAGACCTGCAAGATATGGAGAAAGGCGAGCGACTCGAAATCTTCGCCGAAGAAAGATAAACAGTACGGGCCTGATTTATCACACCCTAATCTGATTTATCACACCCTGAAAGGAACACACACATGAATACATTTCCTGCGTCGCAAAGAGTAGTCCTCTCGAATATCGAAGGCGACGTGACCGTTACTGGTTGGGAGCAACCCAACATTCAAGTTGAAGCCGACGAAGAGATTGAGCGCACACGCCAACAGGGAGACTCATTGGTAGTGAGCGGTACAGAAGGCGATGTCCGTCTCTCCGTTCCTCACGAAACAATTATTGTAGCGAAAGACGTGAGCGGCAACGTCACAATTGAAAACGTGTGGCGCGTTGACCTGAAGGATGTCAGCGGCGATACCTCGTTCGAGGGAATACATGGTGATGTACGTGCCGATGATATCAGCGGCGACGTAATGCTTCATGAGATACAGGGTGCAGTGACGATAAAGGATATAAGTGGAGCCATTACGTTCTCGAGCATTCAAGGCAATATTGCAGTCAGCGATGTGAGCGGCGAGTTAGAACTACGCGACATCGAGGGCGCGGTAAATGTGCGCGACATATCGGGTGAAATCACTGTCGAGAACATTCAAGGAAACGTGTCGCTCAGCGATATCAACGAAGCGGTGCGAGTCAATAACATAAGCGGCGCGGTACAAGCGAGCGATATAAGTGCTGAGGTTACGTTCAACAATATCCAGGGCGGCGTTACCGTTTTTGATATAAGCGAAAATGTCACGTTGAGCGAAATCAACGGACCTGTCAGCGTGAACGATATCGGCAATGGTGCAGTTCTCAAAAGCATTGGTGGCAATGTATCGCTTGTCGATATCGGCGAAGACGCCTCGGTGATAGGCGTCAACGGCAATCTGTCGGCGCACGATATCGGCAATGATCTGTACGTCGAAAATATTCACGGAGCAGCTCAAATAAATGATATTGGCAACGACCTCACGGTGAAAGAGGTGAGAGGCAATGTGACGCTACATGATATCGGCGACGATCTCTTTCTCACTAACGTAGATGGCAACATTCAAGTATCGGAGATTGGAGACGACGCTGAGTGTGCAGGGCTGCACGGCACGATAGATATGCACGATATTAGCGGCGACCTGCAATTGTTGGCGGACCTTATTCCCAGTCGCTCCCGTTTTCATGTTAGCGGCGACGCACGAGTAACGATACCGGACGATGCAAACTTGACGATTGCCGCAACAGTTGGCGGCAACATCGTAGGCCGCTCGCTTGCATCAACAACACAAGGGTCGCGCAACAAACAACGGGTGAACTTGACCTACGGCGATGGCTCCGCTTACCTCGAATTGCGCGTCGGCGGCGACCTCATGCTAGAGGGCAATGCAACGCCACGTAGTAGCAACAGTAGCACTGAGGGGAATCCATTCGGTTTCGATATGGATACCTCAATGAACTTTGGCATGAACTGGGATAACATGGGAAGTGATTTCTCTCAGGCATTTTCTAAAGAGGCTCGTAAGGCCGAAAAGCTAGGGCGGAAGGCAGCAGAAGAGGGACGCAGAGCAGGCGAGCAAGCCCTAAGAGCCGCAGAACAGGCGGCACGCGTCAACGTTCGCATCAACGACCGCGAGTGGCGTCTTGACCCAGAGCGCATCGAACGCATTGTTGAGCAGGCACAGAGAGCCGCCGCCGAAGGTGTGCAGGGTGCCCTCGAAGCAGTGGAGCAGGCGTTACGCAACATACGCATGTCCGCGTCCTCAGCACCATCAACGCCACTAAGACCAGCGACCCCAGCTACACCAGATACGCCTCCGACACCACCAGTTCCACCAGCACAAACAACAGAGGCAAGTTCGCAGGAAAGTAATAGTGAGCAACCGAACGCACAAGCGCAAGAGCAAAGTCAGCAAAGCAATCCTGCAGAGGAAACGCCCGTTGACCCAACACAAGACCGTATCGCCATTCTACGCATGATCGCCGAGGGTCGCATCACTCCCGACGAAGGCGACCTACTGTTAGAGGCTTTGGGAAGTTAAATTGAAGAGACAACGAGGAGATAACGTGAAACAACATACATTTTCTGTAGGAGACAGGCCGCGCGTCGTCGTGCGCCATGTCGAAGGAAATCTAATTGTTCATTCCTGGAATAACCGTAGCATAGAAGTTCGTGTTCAGGGAGAAAATGAAGACGGCTCAACCGCACAACCGTATCAAGAAGGCGAGACCGTTTTTCTCAACAATTGTAGAGGCGACATTGAACTATATGTACCCTACGAAAAAGCTCTTTTAGGGCACTCAAGACTCAGAACTGATGTGAGTGTAAGCGATTTGCGCGGCACGATTACGATGGAGAATGTCGGCAACGTAGATGTGACCGATATCAACGGCTCTGTGACGCTCTCAAGGGTCGAGGGTTCACTTCGCGCCACAAACGTACCAGAATTACGCGAGAACAAGGGTATCGGTGGTAGTGGACTGCTCACAAACGTCTCGTGGGTAGAAATCGGCACGATAGGCGCAGGGCTACAGGTGACAGACGCTGAAACAGTCAACGTGAGTACAGTAGGCGGCGGAGTACAGGCGAGGCGTATTAGATCATCGTTTCATTGCAGTACAATAGGGGGAGGTTGCGACCTTCATGAGAGTCCAGATGCCGATGTCGCCATCGGCAACGTTGGCGGAAGCCTTAGTACCGATGGTATAACTCGGCTACCTTCGTGTACAGTTGGTGGCAGTCTCGTCACGGAGCTGGCTCAGATACCATCTCATAGTAATGCCCAACTCACAGTAGGCGGTAGTGCTACTCTCGCCATACCACGTGACGCCAATATGCGAGTGCGTATCCTGGCGGGAGGCTCCATTCATGGCAACGCCGTTGAACAAAAACGCAGCAACATGGCGACGCTCACCTATGGCGATGGCTCCGCATCCCTGTCCATCACGGCTGGCGGTAGCGTCAAGCTCGATTGGGCAAATGAATCAGGTCACATTGTCATACCATTTGATATTCCTAGCAATAGCCCAGCACAGAAACGTGAGGCGATTTTGAAAATGGTCGAGCAAGGACGCATCACACCCGAAGAGGGCAACATGCTGCT
>CAXUGH010000125.1:0-9199 GCA_964250365.1 uncultured Ktedonobacteraceae bacterium | reverse complement strand
CAACATGCTGCTGTTATTTTTGCATTGTCTGTAGTACCTGCACCAGTTTCTCGATTTCGCCAATTGTATTGTAGTGCGTCAGCCCTACACGTACCATACCCCCTTGCTCTTCCAGGCCGAGACGCTCCATCACGGCTAGCGCGTAATAGTTGCCGTTCCAGACATTGATATGCTTCTGTGCGAGTTTCTCAGCTACCACATGTGGATGCCAACTCTCAAGCGTAAACGAAAATGTGGGGACGCGTTGCCTCATCTGCTGCGAGTCAGTGATACCATAGATATGTAGTCCTGGCACTGAACGCAGTCCCTCAAGCAGGGCGTAGTTCAGCCGCGACTCATATACGTCAATAACCTCGATTCCCTTGCGTAGTGCATCGTTCAGGTCTTCCGATGCACTCCCGAACTGTCTTCCCAACCACGCGAAATACTCCATCGCCCCCAACACCGCTGCAATTGACTCGAAGCTCTGTGTGCCCGTCTCGAACTTGTCGGGCGGCAGATTGCCAGCGGGTCGCACTTTGTACGCAACCAGTTTATCGAGCAGGTCGTATTTTCCGTACAGAATACCCGTATGTGGACCAAAGAACTTATAGGCAGAGCAAGCCAGAAAGTCACAATCGAGTGCCTGCACGTCGATTAGCTTGTGCGGTGCGTACTGCACGGCATCAATGAAACACAACGCCCCAACGCTATGCGCCAAATCAACTACTTGCTTCACATCGTTGATAGTGCCAACCGCGTTTGAGGCATAGCCAACCGCTACCAGTTTTGTGCGGTGCGTAATTTGTCGCCGCATGTCCTCCATGTTCAGCGTACAATCTTCGGGAACAATATCGACCCAGCGCACTACGCAGCCTCTATCTTCGGCAATCATCAACCAGGGCGCGATATTGGCATCATGGTCTAGTCGCGTGACGACGATCTCGTCGCCGGGACCGAGTATGCGAGCAATACTACGGCTGATGGAGAGCGTCAGGCTCGTCATATTCTGCCCGAATACAATCTCTTCTGGTCTGTTCGCGTTCAAAAATCCCGCCACCGCTCTTCTCGCCTCCACTACCACTGCATCCGATGCAAGGCTTGTGCGAAACGTGCCGCCATGATTAGCATTGCTCTGCTCAAAATACTGTTGCATACGCTGCATCGCCTCGCGTGCCACCTGCGTCCCACCTGGATTATCAAAATAGATATCGTCCGAGGCAAGCGCGGGAAAATGGCTGCGAACTTCGTCTACGTTGTACGAGATTTGTGTGAGATGTTGCTGTTGCATGGAAATGTGTCCTTACCAAACGTTATGGAATTATGTTGTAAGATGAATGTATCGGGCAAGCTCTATTGTATCATTATTACAGCTTGCACATATATATCTAAGTAGTACAATAATACGTGTTACAGGAGAGCAGTTGCTGTAGCCACGTAGGAAAAGGATAGAGAGAACAATGCACACACGCCAACTAGGAAAGACAGATATACAAATTACGCCGATTGGTTTTGGAGCATGGGCAATCGGTGGCGGCGATTGGAGCTTTGGCTGGGGCAACCAGGATGACAAAGACTCGATTGCTGCCATTCGGCACGCCCTCGATATGGGCATTAACTGGATTGACACCGCCGCCGTCTACGGCCTCGGTCACTCTGAAGAAGTGGTCAGCGAGGCCATCAAAGAACGCAAACGTCCCTATATCTTCACCAAATGTTCGCTTGTCTGGGGCGAGGACCGCAAACAATATAGCAGTCTCAAGGCTGCTTCGATTCAGCGCGAGTGCGAGGCCAGCCTGAAACGTCTCGGCGTGGACTACATCGACCTGTACCAGATTCACTGGCCCAATCCAGAGGCAGAACTCGAAGAGGGCTGGGGCAAGATGGCTGATTTGAAGAAACAGGGCAAGGTTCGCGCAATCGGCGTCTCCAATTTCAATGTCGAGCAGATGCAACGCATTCAGAAGATTGCCCCTATAGACTCGCTACAACCGCCATACTCACTTGTGCATCCCGACGTGCAGAATGAGATACTGCCGTTTTGTCATCAGAACAACATCGGTGTCATCGTCTATTCGCCAATGCAATCCGGCCTCTTGTCGGGTAGAATGACAAAGAAGCGCGTTCAGCAGATGCCCGACAACGACTGGCGCAAGAAGAATCCAGACTTCCAGGGAGAACGCTTAGAACGTAATCTCAAGCTTGCCGACATGCTCACCAGCATTGGCTATCCGCACAACGTCACGGCTGGAGCCGTCGCCATTGCATGGACATTGAGCAACCCCGCCGTCACAGGTGCCATCGTCGGTGGTCGTAGCACTTATCAAGTGAACGATACTCTACCCGCCGCCGAATTTCGCCTCAGCCGGAGCGAGCTAGCCGATATTAACAATTTCCTCGAAAAGAATCCATAAGCATTTTCATAATTTGGATGTAGCGCACAAAGTGCGCTACATCCAAATTATGAAAATGCTAGAGTCTTCCTGTTTTCATCCACCTGCCGCGCGATTTCCGCAATCTCTTTCTTACTCAGCACTCCCTGTTCCGTAATCACCTTTGAGACGAGTTGCTGAGGTGTGCGATCAAAATAGAAATTGCGTACCGTAACGCCGTTTATTGGCGATTCCAGTACCTCCGTTGCCTCCTTCTCCTCCAATAAGGCCAGATTCGCTTGCCAAGAGTCTCGCCCATCTTGCCAGCGTTGCCACGAAATTTTTAGGGTCTCACAGAGGACGTAAAATGGAACAGAATAGCCCTGCGCCGACCAGCCTAGCAGTGCAGTACCAGCCTTATTCAGCACGTCTCCGTTGGCTAGCACGCTGTCCGCACCAACGACAACGCAATCACAGATTGGCATGAAGATATCGGCCTGTGCGTCGGTAATCAACGCGACCGCTATCCCATGTTGGCTCAGTCCTCGTGCCATGTCGCGTCCCTCGTAGCGCGGACGCCCCTCGGTGACAATCACTTGCTGAATTGCTTGATGATAGGCTGCTAAGACATCAAGAACGGTACCAGAGATGCTATCGGTCATGATTGTGCCATGTAAAAGGAGTTGAGCGTGTTCAGTGATTCTCGAAGTTGCCATGTCATATTCCTGCAAGAGCCGTTCGGCCTCTCTTGCACTAGCAGTAGAGCCACCTTGCACTGTGAGAATCCGTCCAACAACGCTCGCAAGTGCCGCCATTGAGGGTCGTGCTTGTGCAAGTTTGCGTCCAGCATCATAGAGACGCTGCCTTTGCTCCTCTGGTGAGCCACTTGTATTGGAAGCAAGGTCGCGCAGAATAAGCATTGTCTCGCGCACTAGCCAGCGCGAACCATGCTCGCGGTCGTTACGTACCTGCTCGATGCGCTCTTCGATAGTTGCCATAAACGTTTCTCCTTTCTACTAAAGAAACCAAGGCACCCGCAAATACCATTGGCCTACATTTCAACCTGCTATTGGCACTTGCACCGTTTTTTCCAATCACGTACACTGATTGGTGGAAGCCAATCAGGAGGAAACCATGTACCAACATACAGCCAATTCCAAGCCATCACTACCTATATTTACGGCACCCATTCATACACTTGTGACATTAGAGCGTGGCAATGGTACTCCATTGTATCAGCAAATTTGTCAGGGGTTGCGCGAGGCTATTCTTTCGGGGGAACTCGCGGAGGGTACGCGTTTACCTACTGAGCGAGCGTTTGCGCGTGAATTGGGCGTGAATCGTACAACCGTGATGAACGCGTACAATCAGCTTGCCAGTGAAGGCTTGATCGCAGGGCATGTTGGACGTGGGACACTTGTACGCCGCAACCACGTCGCTGATTTGGAAGAGCCATTCGAGAGCGACGTTCCCTCCTGGTTACTCGGTCTCGCGGAAGGCGAAGATACGCTACTAGGTCCAGATGCACGCGTGTTGAGCGAAATCGCCGCGATGGGCGAGCATAAAGAGATGATTTCGCTCGCCGCTGGTACACCCGCTGTTGACATGCTACCCACCGCGCTACTTAATAGAGTCTTTGCTGAGAGTCTGTTTGAGGCAAGACAAACTGCCCTCGGCTATTGCCCCGTCGAGGGGCTACAGAGCTTGCGGCGTGAGATTGCGGCTAGTATGCGTCAACGCGGTGTTGCAATTGACCTACAACACGTCCTGATTCTATCGGGTTCAACGCAGGGTATTGGCCTTGTAAGCCGCTTCCTGCTTAAACAAGGCGACGAAGTGGTGGTCGAGGTGCCCACCTATCTTGGCGCAATCAACACCTTTCGCGCACTGGGGGCACGCGTGATTGGCGTACCAATGGATAACGAAGGCATGCGGATCGACCTCTTAGAGTCTATTCTGAGACGCCGACAGCCACGTTTTATTTACACCTCACCCACATTTCACAATCCAACCGGCGTAGTAATGTCACACGAACGCCGGAAACGGTTGCTGGCACTCGCCCGACACTATCAAATTCCTATACTTGAGGATGACGCTTATGGCGAGATTGTGTTCGATGGCAAGGAGACGCAACCGCTCAAAGCAATGGACAAATATGAGCAGGTGCTTTATCTCAGCACCTACTCTAAAGTCCTAGCCCCTGGTTTGCGCGTAGCATGGCTTGTGGCTCCATCAGCGATGATCGAACGTCTCTCACTGCATAAGCAGGTCTTCGACCTCAACACAAACGCCCTCGGACAATGGGCAGTGGCGGAAATACTGCGGCGCGGCCTAATGGATGAGCATGTACAGGTGTTACGACAATACTATCAGCGCAAAAGAGATTGCATGCTCGACGCTATTGAAAAATATTGGCCTACTGATGTACGCGTCAATCATCCGAGCGGCGGCTTTCATCTCTGGTGTCGCCTACCATCGGATATGCGGGCGCGTACACTCTTGCGTGAAGCTGCCTCCGAGCATGTCGCGTTCGTGATTGGCGAACCATTTCACGTTGATGGCGGGGGACATCAACACATTCGTCTCAGCTTTGCTTCGCCCGAAGAGGCACACATCGTAGAGGGCATTCGTCGCATCGGAAACGTCATGCGTCGTATTCAGGCTCGTCGTTTGGGACATTCCGAAGAGACACATATCGAACACATTCCAATGGTATAGTAGGTAAGAAGGAACAATGGAAAACGACTCTATTGAGGAAGAGGCGGACTGGGAAGTCACTCCCGATGGTCTCTATATAGCAACACGCGGATTTTTGACGAGGCGTGGCTACTGTTGCGCGAATCAGTGCCGCAACTGCCCCTACATCAACTGGCGCGATAATCCAGCATGGCAACCTGTCCCTCATCAATACGTTCGTTCAACACGCGTCTCACCCAAAGCAATAGCGGGAGCGCAAGCACTACTGACGTACCATACTGAGCATGGTAACGAAGGGACAATTGCAGAGAGAGAGCACCATCAGAGGAGAATTGAGCATTATCGTTTTTTGCTAGAACACTGGAGATAACGATAGAAAACATACAGGCACAAAACGCTGTTTTGTGCCTGTATGTTTTCTATCAAAAGCCTACATGCCTGGTGCCCATACAAACACTACACCTGCACCTGGGTAGAATGTAACGTAAGTCATGATACCCCAGTTACCAGCCCAGTTATAGTTTGAGGTCGTCAGACTGCCATCGGCATTGATGCTTTCGACAATGGCAACGTGTCCATAGCCACCAGCACCCTGTACGCCGGGGGCTAGCACGATGATACTGTGCAGATGCGGCCTACTCGACACGATCCAACCATAAGGAGCTGCGTTATAAGCCCAATCGCCAGCGTTACCAAGCCACGGTACCCACAGTCCTGTCAATTGATGATAGCGGAACGCAGCCCAATAGGTACATTGACCATAGAAGAAATGGTTGCCGACTCCACCAGTAGCACCACCACTACCACCAGTCGTACCACCACCACCATTCCCATAGCTTGGCGGCGCAGTTGGCACGCCCGCGAACGTCTTGCCCGCACCAGGATCGTAGCCATCTTGCGTCACAGCCGTTGCTGTCGCAGCCTGTTGTGCTAACAACACCGTGTTGTTGCTTTTATTGGCAAAATATTTCACAAGAGGAGAAAATGGGTTATAGTTTTTGCCTTCAGTACCGACAGGCACCACTGCAAGCAAGCTACCAATGACAATCATCGCCAGCAAAATCGTCACGGCAACATGCACCACCATACGTCGCCCTTGCGGTGGGCGCATTGTTCCGGTACTCTTCTTACCAGTAGCGCGAATGACCGTTGTTTGTCGTAGTGATGTGGTCGTACCGCGTGGTAGAGGTGTTGTGTTCGCTTTAGTCTCCGGCAACATGCGCGTTACCTCTGGCAAGTGGCGCGTCGCGGCAGATGAAGGAAGCGGCGTTGTTGTATGCGGAAGTTGATGTGTTGCTAATGGCGAAGCTTCAAAAATATTTGGTGTCACCGATTTCGGCTCAATAACAGGAGAAGCCTGTGAAATAGTATTGGGTATCGGTGTAGAGCCTGGAAAAGGCAACTGATCAACGGGTGATAGTTCGCTTACCAACCCAGGAACTTGTGGCAATGCATCACTCTTGGGAGGCTCTTTGAGTGCATTACCCTTACGCTTATCCATAAACGACATACGTGTTTCCTTCAATTTTGTTCTACAATTTACAGCCCAGGCACTTCGACGTAAGCACACACAACTCTCGCTATGAACTTTACTGTGCATGATGAAATAGGTCAAGTATATGCAGCTAAATGTAGGACTATAGGACTATCTCAACCTGTACGTTTACTTTTCTTAACCATTGACTTGAAAAACCGACAGAAACTGCTGTACTTGTTTTTCTAAACGTACCTCAACTGCTAAATTGCATAAAGTCTTACCTTTGGATGTTGAATGCTCTACGACTATAAGAAATACAAATGAGAGAAGGGACCCGTTGTGTGCGTTACATCATCTAGTAGCAAAAGAGAAGGGACTGTTTATCTGAAACGTATGTACGCTTCCGTTCGTGCAATTACGGATGCGATTTTTTATCATGAAAAGCGCAACAAACGCATGATAGTCTTCTCTAGTACGATACAAACAATGGAAAGGAAGGTTCGTTTATGAACTTTGATCCAGGACAGATAGGACAGTTGCTTAGTAGCGTTCATTTTCCAATCAACAAAAATGATCTCGTCCAGCAAGCACAACAACATGGTGCAAACGAGCAAATAGTGGGCGTACTGCAGAAACTTCCCGATCAAGTTTTCAACTCTCAGCAGGATGTAGAGAGCAAACTGGGCGGCTTGGGAAACTTAGGTGGCTTGAAGTTGTAAAATACGAAGTTACATTCATTCTATGAAGCAATCATGAACAGGTACGTTAACACTCACCTCCATGATTGCTTCTTATGGCATTTACAAGTTACGCGGCTACATATGAACGAACGTCAACCTGCACCCCTAGCCGTGCCGCCTCTTCAACAATATGAAGTAGCTGTCTTGTAGTTGCTGCATCAAGGTACGCTTCGCCACATGTATCACATACTTCAGCAGGAACGTTTTTGAAAACAACAGTTGTCGCCTCACGCTCCAACGTCATTGTCGTCGTTCCTGGCTGCACTTCTCCTTGTTTGCAGATAACACATTTCATGATTTTCCTCCGCTCTTATCTTAGCAACAAGTTTACCATTATTTGACATGCTAGAGATATTTGGCATGACAGGGGCAAGCCCTGTCACTACTATATTACTGTTTTTGCCGCCTACGCGTCTATAGTAGTGACAGGGCTTGCCCCTGTCATGCTGATGCTAAAGAATGTTATAATCATCAACATGCAATGCCATCATGCCAGAATCTTACTTTTACAATAGATACAGCAAGTGTACCTCAACTATAGGAGTATTCATGACAAAAAACATCTCAGAACGTATCTTCGCTTTGCTGGCCCTATGCCTGTTGCTGCTCTCGGCCTGTACGTCTACAGGTACGGGGGGAACAGAAGGTTCGACGCCTACAACGGCTGCAACTTACCCTTCCAATGCAGCAAGTACGGGCACACCGGTAAACAAATTTGCCGATACCTGTCCTGCACCTTTGAATAACGATCCGGGATGCTTTACGCCACATGCGATGCGTGTTGCCTATGGCGTCGAGCCACTAATTCAGAAAGGCTTCACGGGCAAGGGACAGACGGTTATTGATATTGTGTCCTTCGGTAGTCCCACACTGCAAACGGATGTTGACTCGTTCAGCCGCCAATTTGGACTCCCACATGTCAATATTCAGGTGATTGCTCCGTTGAATGAGAAGGAATACGACCCCAATGGCGATAAGTCTGGTTGGGTTGGTGAGACGACGCTCGATGTTGAGATGATTCACGCGATGGCTCCCGACGCTGGTATCGTCGTGCTAGTCAGTCCCGTTGCTGAAACTGAGGGAACGGTTGGTCTACCAGAGTTTCGCCAGTTGACACAGTACGCAATTGATCATCACCTCGGCACTATTGTCTCGCAGAGTTGGGGTGCCTCCGAATATACACTACGAGACTCGGCGGGACAGCAAGAGATACAGAAGTGGGATACACTCTATCAGAAGGCAACGACTCAGCAAGGCTTCACCTTCTTAGCGGCTTCTGGCGATCATGGTGCTACAGATGCTACGGATCAGGCGGGTAAGGTATACGCGAAAACGCCGACAACAAGCTTCGCCAACGATGATCCGTGGGTAACGAGCGTAGGTGGCACAAGACTGACGCGCACAGACACGGGCGTCAGTGAGAGCGTATGGAGCGGCGATGGTGCAGGTGGTGGTGGCTTCAGCCAGTTCTTCAAGCAACCAAGCTATCAAAAAATGTTGCCATCCTCTCTTCAGAGCCAGTTCAACAATCGACGTGGCGTACCCGATGTCGCAGCAGCGGCAGACCCACGCACCGCCCTCGCCTACTATGTCTCCGACCAGTGGCAACTTATCGGCGGCACCAGTGCCAGCACGCCGCTATGGGCAGGTATCATAGCCGACGCGAACCAGATGGCGGGTCATCCCCTCGGCTTCATCAATCCCGGATTGTATAAAGTGGCGATGTCGAGCAAGTACAATCAGGACTTCAACGATGTCACCGTTGGCGACAATTCGTTTGGTAGTGTACAAGGCTATCAAGCCGCTCAGGGCTGGGATGCCGCTTCCGGTCTCGGCTCACCCAAGTCTCAAAATCTCATCCCAGATTTGATTGCTGCATTGAAATAAGCATATGTTGCTAAACAAAAGCGCGTTATGAAAGAGGTAAGAACACC